>JBIPOX010000320.1:0-2781 GCA_044378785.1 Novosphingobium sp. | reverse complement strand
CTTACGATCTGGTCTCCCTGCTCCAGGACGCGCGCCGCGATGTCTCGCAGGAGCTGGAAGCGGTGATGTTCGATCACTACCGAGAGGAAGCGGGGATCGAAGGGGAGACTTTCCTTGCCGACTACGCCCGGCTCGGTGCGCAGCGCAATGCCAAGATCGTCGGCATTTTCGTGCGCCTGTGGAAGCGCGACGGCAAGCCGCGCTATCTGCCGATGATCGCGCGCGTCTGGAAACTGATGGAGCGCGATCTCACCCATCCCGCGCTGGCTCCAGTGGCGCAATGGTTCGATCGCAACATCCCGCGCGAGTTGCGTGAGGCGAGCGGCGGAAACTTCGTGCTGTGAGCAAGCTTGCCAGCGACACGGCAATGGTCCTTGCGGCAGGGCTCGGCAAACGGATGCGCCCCCTGACCGCGACCCAGCCCAAACCCCTGGTGCGCGTCGCCGGCAAGCCGCTTATCGACCACAGCCTCGACAAGCTCGCTGCCGCAGGCGTCACGCGCGCCGTGGTCAACGTGCACTATCTGGCCGATGCGCTCGAAGCGCACCTGGAACGGCGAACGGATGCCCCGCGAACCGGGATTTCGGATGAGCGGGCCCAGCTGCTGGAGACCGGCGGGGGCATGGTGCTGGCTGCGCCCCGGCTGCCCGATCCGTTCTTTTGCCTCAACGCGGACAATATCTGGCTTGATGGCCCGAGCGATGTCTTTGCCGAACTGAGCGCGGCCTGGGATCCGCAGCGGATGGATGCGCTGCTGCTGCTGGTTGCTCATGCCCGCGCCTACAATTATCGCGGCAAGGGCGATTTCCACCTCGATCCGCTTGGCCGCGTCAGCCGCCGCAAGTCGGGCCGGGTCGCGCCGTTCATTTTCAGCGGCATCCAGCTGGTCTCGCATCGCTTGCTGCGCGATCCGCCGCAAGGTCCATTCTCCACCAATGTGTTGTGGGAGCGGTCGATCGAGGAAGAACGCCTCTATGGCATTTCGCACAACGGGCTGTGGTTCGAGGTAGGCGATCCGGCGGCGATCGCGCCGACCGAGGCGTTTCTCGCCCGTGGCTGACGGGCCGCGGCCCGAAGTTTACTCGATCGCGGCGCACCGCGGCTTTGCCGATGCTCTGGTAGCGGGCCTGTGGCCGCGATACCGCGAGCCGCATCTGGGTCTGGCCAGGCTGACGCTGCTGCTACCCAGTCGTCGCACCGTGCGTAGGGTGACGGAGGCATTTGTCCGGCTTGCCGGCGAGCATGGCGAGGCAGGCATGTTGCTGCCGCGCATGGTGCCGGTCGGCGATCTCGATCTCGACGAGGCGCTCGGGCCGCTGCTCGATCCGCTTTCCACAGGCGCAACGATCCCGCCCGCTGCCGATCCCATGCGCCGCTGGTTGCGGCTATCGGCGATCCTGCACGAGGTCAGGGGTGACCTGGCCGGTCCGGGCGCGAGCCGGTTGCGACAGGCCTTCGAGATGGGCCGGGCGATGGATCGCTTGCTGGCCGAGGGGATCGCGCCGGGCGACCTGCTTGCCGAACCGATTGTCGGCATTGTCGGCGAGCTGGCGGGTCATTGGCGCGAGTCTATCGGCACGTTCCTGCGCGTTGTCGCGCATTGGCAGCGCGAGCTGAGCGTGCGCGGCGAGCTGGACGCGCCGACCCGGCGCAACCTGCTGTTCGACCAAGCGGCAAGGGTCTGGCGCGAGGTACCGCCAAGCCATCCCGTCGTCGCAGCTGGCGTCACTGGCGCATCGCCCGCATTGGCCCGGCTGCTGCGGGTGGTCAGCGAATTGCCGCGCGGCGCAGTGGTGCTGCCCGATCTCGATCTCTCGCTGTCAGCCGGGGTCTGGGACGGGCTAGGCAATGCAGGCATGCCTGCCGAGCCGGGTGGGCCGCCGTTCGGCCGCAACGACGCAGTCACGCACCCGCAATATCATCTCAAGCTGCTGCTCAACCGGATGGGGATTGCGCGCGGCGAAGTGCAGCCCTGGCATCGCTCCGGACCTGCGGCCGCGCCACCCGAGCGCAGCAAGGCGATCTCCAACCTGTTCCTGCCACCAGCCGGATCGGCGAAATGGGTCGATCTTCCGGCGCGGGCGCGTCGGCTTTCCGGTGTGCGGGTGATGCAAAGTGCCCATCCCGGCGCGGAAGCCCAGGCGATCGCCGTGCTGATCCGCGAGGCCTTGGAGCAGCCCGAAAGGCGGATTGCGCTGATCACGCCGGACCGGGGGCTGGCCTCGCGCGTCGCTGCCCTGCTGCGGCGCTGGGACATAGCGGCGGACGACAGCGCCGGTCAGCCGCTTGCGCAGAGTGCGGCGGGGCGCTTGCTGCTGCTGCTCGCCGAACTGATCGCGCAGGATTTCGCGCCGGTTCCGTTGATCGCGGCGCTCACCCACCCGCTGGTCCGGCAAGGAGAGCAACGCGCCCGCTGGCTGGAAAACGCGCGCCGTCTTGACCTTGCACTGCGCGGTCCCCGGCCGGGGCCGGGACTGGCGCCGCTGCGGGCGCTGGCGCAAGCGGCGAAGCTCGCGCCGTGGTGGGACGAGGCCGAAGCCTTGCTCGCGCCGCTGGTCCTGGCGGCCGACGAAGCCGATCTTGCCGATCTCGTCGATTGCCTCGCCGTGACAGGCGAGGCGCTGTGCGGCGAGGAGCTCTGGGCCAATGCCGACGGGCGCGCGCTGGCGGGGCTGGTCGAAGAGCTGCGGACAGCGGCAAGCGATGCAGCTTTCCGGATCGCGCCGCGCGAGCTGCATGCCGTGCTGCGCGATGCCATGGACCGGATTGCCGTGCGTCCGC
>JBIPOX010000319.1:0-2782 GCA_044378785.1 Novosphingobium sp. | reverse complement strand
CGAGATCGACGTCTCGACGATCTACGACAATTTCTCGCCCTCGATCGCGATTTCCTATGAAGGCTACGGCCTGTGCAAGCCAGGCGAGGTTGGCGACGCAATCCGCGCCGGCGAGCTGGGGCCGGGCGGCTCGACCCCGGTCAACACCAATGGCGGACTGATCGGCGAGGCCTATCTGCACGGGCTCAACAATGCGAGCGAGTGCGTGCGGCAGATGCGCGGCACCTCGCCCAACCAAATCGAGGGGGCCAGGATCGCGCTGTGCGCGGGGCGGCAATGCGGGATGGTGCTGGCGCGGGAGTAAGCCTAACCGGCCGCCTCGTTCTCCTTCGCCGGTTTGGGCTTGGGCATGCCCATCGCCCGGCGTCCTTCGAGCATCGGTTCGCCTGGCGACCACAGGCCGACGACCTGCTCGGCAGCGAGTGCCGCGATCTCGGCTTCGCTGTAGCCAAGCTCGGCCATTATCCCGGCACTGCCCTGGCCGAGCACGATCGGCCCACCCGGAATCCGTCCCGGCGTTTCCGACAGCTGGTATGACAGGCCGACCTGGTCGAACCTGCCGGCAATCGGATGATCGAAGGCCTTGGTCAGGCCCAGGCCGATCACTTCGGGATCGTCGTGGAAATTCTGGCCGAAGTGCGGATCGCTGATCTCGCAGGGCACCTGCGCGCCGTCGAGCACAGCGAACCATTGCGCAGCCGGGCGCTGGGCAAATTCGGCCTCCAGCGCTGCGCGCAGCGCCTCGTCCTCGGCGTTGCGCTTTTCCGTGGTGGCAAAACGCTCGACCGCAAGCGAAGGAATGACCTGCGCCAGCCTGGCCCAGTGCGCATCGGTCAGCACTGCCAGTGCCAGCCAGCCCTCGCTGGTCGGATAGATGCCGTAGAGCGCAGTGAAGCCCTGCTGCATGCCGTCCACCCGCCAGCGATCCAGCCCCTCGCCATCGGGCCGGGCGACGATGTGCGAGACATTGAGCAATTGCGCGTTGACAATCGAGGTGCGCAGGAACTGGCCTTCCCCGGTGCGCTTGCGGTGGCGCAGCGCATTCATCATGCCGATCGCGGAGAGCAGGCCATTGCCGGTGTCGCCATACATTGTCTTGGTCCAGATCGGCTTGCCGCCGCGCGCGATGCCGCCGTCCTCGTATTCGACGCCTGCCTGACAGGCCCCGGTCTGCTCGTTGCCAGGCAGCAGCGCCTTGGGCCCGGGCAGGAAGCCGAGCGTGTGGCAATAGATCATGTCCGGGCGGATCGGTTTCAGGCTGTCGTAATCGATGCCGAGGCGGATCGCCGCGTCATAACGCATATTGTGCTGGATAATGTCGGCGCTGGCGACCAGCCGGTGCAGCACCTCGCGCGAGGCCGGATTCTTGAGGTCGATGCACAGGCTGCGCTTGGAGCGGTTACACACCATCGCGATGTGGTTCTTGAGCCAGTAGGCATCGTGGAACGGGCTGACCTTGATCACGTCGGCGCCCAGGTCGCCAAGCATCTGGGTGCCGTATGGCCCGGCCAGCGCAAGTCCGAAATCGAGCACCCGGACGCCCTTCAACGGTGGTTCCGGCGCAGGCGGCGCGGGGGTGGCCGCAACCGTCGATGCCTGCGCCGCGAGCCGTGCGGCTTCGGCCCTGATCTCGGCCTCGTGCTGGTTGGGCAGCGGCGCAACCCCGGTGGGCTCGCTCGGCGTAACGGAATACTCGATGAACCGCCCTGCCTGGCGGACCTTGCCAAGCACCGGGTCGTCGATCTCGCGCACCGCGCCATAGGCGAGGAAATCAGGGTCGGACAGCGCCTCTTCGGGGCTGCGCACGACCTGCACCGGAATATCGGCCTCGGCGGCGGCCTGCGCCCATTCCTCGGCAGTGAACTTGGCGGCGACCGGTACGATCTGTTCGGCGTAGTACGCGACAACCAGCGTCTCTTCGATGCCGGTGCCGAGCCGGTCGGGATCGTCGCGGGTCGAAAGGTCGGGCGAGGAGGTGATTGTATCGCCTGCTCCGGCCGCGAGCATGAAGCGCGGATTGGGAACCCAGTTGTGGATCCAGCGCCCGTCCTTGCACTGGAAGTGGCCCTTGGGTGCCTTGCTGCCGTAAAACCAGGTCGAGAAGCCGGGAAGATCGTAGCGCTCGGCGCGTTGCCAGACCGTGCCTGCCGCAAAGGCGCAGCCCTGCATCATGCTGGTCTGGATGTGCTGGCCGCGCCCGGTGTCCTCGCGCGCCACCAGGGCAGCGCTGATCGCGGTGATCGCGCTGTAGAACGCGCCTTGCGAGGCGGTCGGCACCCCGGCGACCAGCGGCCCCTCGCGCGGCGGGCCTTGCCGAAGCGCATAGTCGACGTCGAAATCGGGATAGGGATCGGGCGCCTTGGCCATGCGATAAAGCGAGGTTTCCGGCCAGCTGCGATGTTCCCATTGCAGGCCCATCCGCGCCGAAACGAGCAGGTCGTAACTCGGGCGATCGCGGTGCGAGGTGTCGCGGTAGCCGTCGATCGAGGCATGGATCAGGCGGGGATTGGCCTTGCGCAGCGTCTCGTAGTCGACGCCAAGCCGCTCGGCGACGCCCAGCGGGAAGTTCTCGATAAGGACATCGGCGTGGGCAGCAAGGGTGAGGAACACCTCACGGTCAGCCTCGTCCCCGAGGTCGAGCGCGATCGAGCGTTTGCCACGGTTCCAGGTGCGATAACCAAGCCGGCAGCGGCCGACATCGGCCAGCCAGTCGCCCTGCGGCGGTTCGATCCGGATCACGTCGGCCCCGTGATCGGCCAGCATCATCCCGGCCATCGGCCCG
>JBIPOX010000318.1:0-2783 GCA_044378785.1 Novosphingobium sp. | reverse complement strand
AACCCCAACGGTTCGGGCATTTCGCTGGGCCATCCGATCGGAGCGACTGGCGGACGCATCCTTGCCTCCATGCTGTACGAGCTGGAGCGGCGGCAGGGTCGCTACGCGCTGGAGACGATGTGCATCGGCGGCGGGCAGGGCATCGCGGCGATTTTCGAGCGGGCGGCCTGAGCCCGCACGCCGGGCCTCAGGGCTCGGGCGAGACCTGCACGAGCAGCTTGCCGCGATTGCCGCCGGTGAATAGCTTGGCCAGCGAATCAAGCGCGTTCTCCAGCCCCTGATCGACGTGGTCCTGCCACTTGAGCTTGCCTTCAAGCGCAAGCCTGGCGAGGCCTTCCACCGCTTCGTTGGCGCGGTGCATGTAGTCGGTGATGATAAAGCCCTCGATGCGCAGGCGATGCATCAGCACGGGAGCGAAATCGCGCGGACCTGCGACGGGGCCATCATCGTTGTAGGTTGCGATCATGCCGCACAGGGCGATCCGGCCATGATTGTTCATCCGCGCGATCACCTCGTCCATGATCGTGCCGCCGACGTTCTCGAAATCGACGTCGATGCCGTCCGGGCACAGCCGGTCGAGCGCCGCGCCGACATCCTCGCCGCGATAGTCGATGGCACCGTCGATTCCGAGCTCGTCGATCAGCCAGCGGCACTTGTCTGGCCCACCGGCGATGCCGATCACCCGGCAACCCTCCAGCTTGGCGAGCTGGCAGACGATCGAGCCGACCGCGCCTGCCGCCGATGAGACCACCACGGTCTCGCCGGGTTTCGGTTGCCCTACTTCCTTGAGGCCGAACCAGGCGGTGATCCCGGTCCCGCCGAACACCGACTGGAAGGCAGTGAGCGGAATACCGGGAATGGGCGTGAGCTTCTTGGCCATCGCGGAAGGCGCGACGCTGTGCGTTCCCCAGCCGCCGAAATAGCTGACGATGTCGCCGGGCGCGAGGCTGTCAGACCGGGACTGCTCGACAACGCAGATATTGCCGCCGCGCATCCGGTCGCCAATCTGCACTGGCGGCATGTACTGATCGCGATCGCTCATCCAGATGCGGTTGGTGGGATCGAGCGAAAGGTAGATCGTGCGCAGCAGCACCTCACCATCGGCGAGCTCGGGGATCGCGGATGCGACATATTCGAGATCGTCGGGGCCAACCTCGCCGCCCGGGCGAGCCCGCAAAATCCATTCGTTCATTGTCGCCATGGCAGCCTCTTGCGCAAAAGAAACGGCCAGCTCGCCCAATGGCAAGCCGGCCGCATCGTGGTTCCTGATCTGATCAGGCCGGACGGCTGCGATAGAGCCGGCCTGGACGCGCGCCGGTGTCGGCATCATTGCGCCGGGTGACCTGGCCATTGACCATAGTCGCCAGATAGCCGCTCGACGGCTGGTGCAAGCGGGGGGCGCCTGTCGGCAGGTCATAGCGCATGGTCGGCACGCCAAGGGCAAGCCGGTCAAAGTCGATCACGTTGATGTCAGCACGCTTGCCGACCGCGAGCATGCCGCGATCGTTGAGGCCATAGAGCGCGGCAGGATCGCGGGTCAGCTTGCGCACGATGTATTCGAGCGGCAGCGTCGGGCCGCGCTTGCGGTCCCGCGCCCAGAACGCGAGCTGGAACGTGGTCTGCGAAGCATCGCAGATCAGCTTGACGTGGGCACCGCCATCGCCAAGCCCGCTGATCACGTTGGGATTGGCCAGCATCTCGTAAGTCTCGTCGAGATTGCCCGCGTTGTAATTGAGGAAGAACGAGATCGCCGAATTGGTGCCGTCGTCCGCAGTGATGTGATCGTAGAGGTATTCGAGCGGGGTTTGGCCAGCGGCCTCGGCCAGTGCATCGATGCGCTGTTCCGGAAGCGGTTCGTAGTCGACCTGGTCGCTGATCAGGGTAAACCTGGCGACGGTCATCGGCATCCGGCTGACCATCCGCACGATCATGGGATCGCTGCCGGCAGGCGGCGCGTCCTCTTGCGAAAGGATGGTGGCCCGGCGTGTTGGATCGCGCATTGCCGCCGCACGCTGGGCTGCAGGAAGGTCCGCGATCTCGAGATAGGCGGGCTTGAATTTGAACGGGTGGTGCGAATCGAGCATCACGATCGAGCCGACCCCGCGCGAGGCGACCTGCGGATGCATTTCGAGCCCCGGATTCGCCTTCAGCAGGCGGTCCGTTTCCTCGACGAGGAAGCGGCGGTTTTCCGGCTCGTCGGAAAATTCGATCACCGTGTAGGTCGAGGGACGGCCCGCAGCACGGGTTAGCCGCAACAGCCGCTCCATTTCGGCGACGCGATTGTTGGTCATGTCGTCGGGATCGATGATGTTGCCGATCGCGCCCTTGGGGATCATCTGGAACACGCCGTGCCCGGCGCTGCCCATGGCGCTGGCGATGGCGAGTAATTCGTCATCGTTGGCGAAAGTGCCGGGAACGTGATCGCCCTTGCTCGAGAGGTGCTCCATCAGGCGGCCAGCCGAAAAGCCGACCGCGCCTGCATCCATCGCCTCGCGCACGACGCGCGCCATTGCCTCGATGTCTTCAGGGGTTGCTTTCTCGTGGTTGATCGCGCGCTCACCCATCACGAAAACGCGCAGCGGCGCGTGGGTGATGTGCGAGGCGACGTCCATCGAGAACCGGTTCTGGTCGATCCGGTCGAGATAGTCACCGAAGGTCCTCCAGTTCCAGTCGAGCCCCTCGTCGAGGACGATGCCGGGAATTTCCTCGACGCCTTCCATCATCTCGACGAGCGGGCGGCGGAATTCCTTCTCAACCGGCGCGAAGCCGACGCCGCAATTGCC
>JBIPOX010000384.1:0-2787 GCA_044378785.1 Novosphingobium sp. | reverse complement strand
CATTGATGGACTTGAAAATGAGCTTACCAAAGAAGTCGGTTATGAAGTTTTCATCAATGATTTCATATTACCTCGAGAGATTGCAAAGTTTTTCTTCTTCGATGCAGAAAAAATAGTGAGCTTGGCTGAAGCAAAAACTAAAGAGGAATTAAAAAACTTAAGCCGTGCTTATTCTGAAGTTCTTGGAATAAAAAAATACGAGGATTTAAAGAAAAATTTGGAAAGCTTGATTTCTAAATTAAAGCGCACAGGTGCCTCTCCAACTCAACAAACAAAACTAGTTTCTTTGTTGGATGATGAAAATGAAATCAATGGTTTAATCGAAATCAATGAAAATAACCTATTTGATATTGAAACAGAACTACAAACATTAAAAATACGTTCAGAAGGTTTGCAAGAGAGGCTGATTCGAGAAGGGAATGCAATTACATTAACAGAGTTGCAGGAGTTCAAAAAGGAACGAGATTTATTGAAAAATCAATCTGTTGAAATTAAACAAAAGTTAAAGAAATTACTTGATATTGCTCCATTAGTTATTGCTGGTCCAGCTTTTCAAAAATTGAAAAATCAATTAATCGCTGAACAAAACAACAACACTGTTTTATTAAATCAAAATTCTTTCTTTGATGAATTAAAGCACTTCTCTGATTCAATAATAAATTCATTAAATGCATTACATATTAATAATGAACTGAAAAGTAAAATTGATGCTGCGATTTTAAAATCACTGTCTCAAAAAGAAGCCTTGCTAGAAAATAAATGTGAATCTATTAAAATACTTGTAGATTTTAATATTGATCAATTTCGTGAATTTGAAGCAATTGTTGAAAATATAAAAGGTGCTTTCTCTAGTCAATTCTCCTCTGTTGTACAAGAAGATAAAAACAATCGAATTTTGCTTAATAGAATTGTTCAGAAAATCAGACAAGCTGAGGCAAGACAAAATAATCCTTTAGCACAAAAGCTGCGTGAGGAAAAAATCAATATTGATTCAAAAGCTACTTTGTTACAAACTCAAAATGGCAAGATTTTAGCAGAAAATGATAGTTTAAATCAACGCTTGGCATCAACTCGTAAAGTACTATCTGAATATGAAAAAAATCTAAAAATTGCCGATATTGATACTAAAAAGTATGATGTTTCAGTTTTGACCTTAGAGAAGGTCAATACAATTATTCAGAAAATTAAAGAAGATAAAAAGTACTCGTTGCAAAAATCATTGCTGCTGGGTTTGAATAAGATAATGCATAAAAAAGATTTTGTACATGAAATAAGAATCAATGTTTATGAAGAAGTAATGGATATTGACCTTATAGATAAACAAGGTAAAATCATTGAAAAGGATTCATTATCAAAAGGAGAACAACAATTGTATGCGACAGCATTATTAAAAGCACTTGTTGAAGAATCAGGAATAAAATTCCCAGTATTTATTGATAGCCCATTACAAAAATTTGATAAATATCATTCGAAAAATATTATTAAAGAATTCTATCCGTCTATTTCCGAACAGGTTGTATTATTCCCACTTTTAGAAAAGGAACTTTCTGAAAAAGAGTTTAACTTATTGAAAGAAAATATCAATCAAGTTTATTTGATTGAAAACAAAATAAACAGATCTGTTTTTGTCAAGGCTGATATTAATAAATTGTTTGTACAACTTAATCTAGAAGACCATGTTTACGCAAATTAAAACAAGTAAAGAAAATAAAGACATTGTATCTCAATTGACTCGTAAACTAGGCTTGGGGACCGAAAATATTATTGCGAGAATTGCTTATTCATATTCACTTTCAAAAGGAAATCAATTAGATCTTAACAACATAGAAAATTCCATGGGTAAAGAATATTCTAAATCCGTTTTATTTGGTGATTATGCTGATATCTACATAGGAATGGTATGTGCTCATTATAATTTGTACAAAACAGATAAGGATATCGCCAAATATATCAAAATGCACGTTGACGAAGGGCTTCAACTTCTAAATAAAGAAGCTGAAGAGCGTTCAAATATTGATGGATTTGATTTTTTGAAAGAGAAGATTAGTATTGGGTTGAATATGACCAATTAGTATTATATCCTAAATTAGTTGCCAAATCAGTCTCAATTCTGATTTTTGTGCTTAGCAATTCTGAAAATTTAATATTAGAAATCCCTAAAAGTTCCATTTTACTAATTGAAAACAAAGTAAAATAATCTTCCAAATATTTCGGATTTAATTTTGAAATATGCTGAACAAAGTTAAACTGTATATTAGTAAAGTCTATTAAATATTTATTTTTCGCAATCTTATTGCTTTTAGAGCTATTTACATCTTGCTCAATTGGATGTAAATTCCACAATTTGTCGTGAGTAACTAACGACCAGGGTAAATAATGATCTATAGCTATTTTATCTATAGAGATTAATGGTTTGTTTTCAAAAACAGATTTTGTTTCAATTCCATTAATTTCTATATAGTGCCTCCATAATTTAGTCGGCTCGGTTAGTTTTCTTAATTGAGGCTTAAATAATTTTAAAGATATGTTTGTAACATATGGATTGTTCTTTTCAACATACTTAAACATTTCAAAGAGTGCAAAGCTCTCAATTATTTTCAAATTAGAAAAAAGCCAGTCAAACCAATTTGAATTTAAATTAATTTCATTCTTATTTAAATCAATAAAATATGGAGTAATATGTTTTTTTGATTTCTGTAGAAATAAAATTTGTTGATGAACAATTGCATCTTTAACACCTATAGTCTCTTGATACCAAGGTCTAATAAAACGAAATGGAACATACCG
>JBIPOX010000316.1:0-2791 GCA_044378785.1 Novosphingobium sp. | reverse complement strand
TTCCTCTACGGCGGGCCTGTGGGCGAACCTGCGCTTGGCCCCAGCGCCTTCATGCACCGCGCTTCCTCGCGCTATAATCCCGAACCGCCGATCACCCACCACTGGTTCGATTCGACCCATATCAGCTATGGCGTAGTGACTGCGGGCCTTGCCACGTCGATCTGGCAGATTGAGGCTTCGGCCTTTCTCGGCGCAGAACCCGACGAGGACCGCTGGGACATCGAACGTCCCAAGCTCGATTCGTGGTCGGTGCGCGCTAGCTTTACGCCCTCACCGCAATGGGCGCTGCAAGCGAGCTATGGCCATATCGAGGAACCCGAGGCGCTGCATCCAGACGAGGACGAGAAGCGCTTTACTGCCTCGGCCCATTTCGCGAACCGCAATGGCCTGTCCGCAACGCTGGCTTTTTCGGCAAAGAATCGGCTACTCGGCCCGACCCTCACTGCGTGGCTTGGCGAGCTCAACTGGAACATCGACGAGGTCAACAGCCTCTTTGCCCGCGCCGAGAATGTCGCAAATGACGAGCTATTTCACGAGCACGACGATCTGCTGCACGAGCGCACTTTCCGTCTCAGCAAGTTCCAACTCGGTTACGCGCGTCGCATGGCTTTCGACCCGTTCGAACTGCGCTGGGCGGATCGGTGAACGCCTATGCCAAGCCCGATGTACTCGACGCGGCCTATGGCAAGAACCCTTGGGGTTATACGCTGTTCGCCCGGCTGTCGCTTGGTCGTTAGGCCGCGGTCTGTCCCCCATCCACCGGGAACATGATGCCGGTGATCCTTTTCGCCTCTGAGGAAGCCAGAAAGGCAACGGCATCGGCAATGTCGGCGGGATCGCACAATGCGCCATCGTCCAGCCAGGCCGATGCGCTTCGCATGACCATTGCGAAATCGACGCCCTGGGGCGGCGGCCCGGCAAGCATTGGCGTATCGACCCCGCCCGGACACACTGCATTGATGCGCACGCCCGCACTGGCGAATTCAATCGCGAGCGAGCGCGTCAAGCCTACCACTGCATGTTTCGAGGCGCAATAGGCGGCATTGAACGGGACCCCGACCAGACCCGCAGCCGAAGCCAGGTTTACCACGTTGCCTCGGGTCTCAAGCAAGTGCGGCATCGCAGCGCGCGTCATGAAAGCAACGCCGCTCACATTGACGGCCATGATCCGCGACCAGCGATCCGGGGTCATGTCAGCCAGCGCCATCATCTCAAGCACGCCGGCGATGTTACACAGGATGTCTAGACCGCCGAGCGACTCGACCGTGGTCTTGACGAACGATGCGCAGGCGTCTGGATCCGTGACATCGAGACGTTCAATGCGGACGCGCGGCCCAGCCAGGCGGGCAGTTTCCTCAAGGCCATCGCGATTGACATCGCCAATCATGACTTTGGCGCCCTCGCGGGCGAGGCGAAGCGCAACAGCCCTGCCGATGCCCGATGCGCCGCCGGTTACGATCGCAACCTTGTTCTCGAATCTCATGGCCCACCAGTCCCGTGCTGTTGTTGAAGCTACCCAGCTCTAGGTCAGAGCGAGCAAAACGCAATGTGCGGGTGGTCTCGCAGCAACCGGTGCCGGAGACGGATCAGCCCGGCGCCTCAGGCCCCACAGTCGATCGAGCCGACATCGGCAAACAACTCGCGGTCTTGCCGATCGCGGATCACGATCTTGCCCGGCGCGGTTTCGGTTTCCGGGCCAGTCGAGCGTGCCGCCTTGGTTTCGCGATCAAGCTCCACTTTGTATTCCGAGCCCGCATAACGGCTCCAGCTCAGGTAGGGCAGCTCAGTCGAGGCACGATCCGCAGCGAGCGGAACCATTGCTCCGTCCAGCTTCAACCAGCCTGAATCCTCCGAGGCAATGAACAGCATCGGTGCCTTCTCGCCAGAGCCGTCGAGAAAATAGCACCCGATCCCGAAGAGGTCGTGCTTTTCGATATCGGCGAATTCGATCGATTGCGGGATGAGCGCTGGTTCGCTTGCCGCAGCAGCAGCTACCGGCGTTGGAGCAACTTTCGGCGCGGGCAATGCTGTTTCGGTTCCGGTTTCCTGTTCTGCCGACACGTCAGGCTGCGAACACGCAGCGGCAAGCAGCGAGGCAACCACAACTTGCCCAAACCCTCTCATTTCCGGCCAAACAGTTTTTCGATGTCGGCATGGGCCAGCTTGATCCATGTCGGTCGGCCGTGGTTGCACTGCCCCGAGCGCGGCGTCGCCTCCATTTCGCGCAGCAGCGCGTTCATTTCCGCAACCGACAAGCTGCGGCCAGCCCGCACCGAACCGTGGCAGGCCATGGTCGCCAGCACGTGATCAAGCCGCTCGCCCAGCAGCAGGGCATCACCGTTATGGGCAAGATCGTCAGCAATATCGCGCACCAGCGCGTGCGGATCGCTGCGCGCTAGTGCCGCTGGCACTGAACGCACCAGCATGGCCGAAGGCCCAAATCTTTCTATCACCAAACCGAATTCGGCTAGCCGCGCGGCCTGGTCTTCGAGCCGGTCGCAATCGGCCTCATCGAGTTCTACCACTTCGGGGATCAGCAATGCCTGCGCGGAGGCAAGCCTGTCGCCTGTCCCTGCCGCGCGCAACCGCTCCATCACCAGCCGCTCGTGCGCGGCATGTTGATCGACCAGGACCAGTCCGTCCTCGGCCTCGGCGAGAATATAGGTGCCCGCGACCTGCCCGCGCGCCACGCCCAGGGGATAATCGCTGGCAACCGGCGGTTCTTGTGCCGTTGCTTCGGCACGCGCGGCGGGCCGGGTCATCAGCTCTTCCTCGTAGCCGCGCCACAGCC
>JBIPOX010000382.1:0-2809 GCA_044378785.1 Novosphingobium sp. | reverse complement strand
TACCCATCGCCATCTGGGGTAAATGAATTTGGGATATAATATATTAGACCCTCAATAAATTCAATCGTAATTTGAGAAGAACCCAAACAGCCCTCACTTGATTCTGAAATCAGCGTGATTGTATGTCCATTTAAATTATCAGTATAAAGATGATCTGGATTTACTTCTGTCGAGTAACTTCCATCTCCAAAATCCCAACTATAACTTATTGCACCAATGCTAGAATTAGTAAAATAAATTGATTGTGGAGTTTCAGTAAAAGAGTTTAAAGATGGGGTAAAAGACGCTATTGGGTTGGGATTTATTGTAATATCCAAAATTGCGACAGAATCACAACCAGCTGCTGTTGAAGTATTATAGGTAAATATTCCAGTTTCATTATATTGATTCCCATTCCACAAAAATGGTAAGTCAGAAATACAGATAACTACAAAATTTGTACTACTTAGAATTGGTGCAATAAAAATACTCATTGTTTGTATTATAGCACATTCTCCTACTGTTGGTGTAAAGGTGTATGTCGTTATTGCTGTATTGTTAATAGCAGGCAACCAACTTCCAGAAATACCATTTGTGGAAGTTGTTGTAAGTGGAGGTATCGTAGCTCCCGAGCAGTATGGGCCAACTTGTGGAAAGGATGGAAGGATATTTGGTATAATCGTTAAATCTAAGGATTCTGTAACACAGTTTGCAGTTGTTCCTATATAAACTCCAGATGATGTATAAGTTGTTCCATTCCATGCATAAGAGTCACAAGCAGTTTGTGATAGTGTGTTTGTAAAACTTGGTGTTATGGTAAGATCAAGCAATTCTGAAACGCAGTTTGTAGTTATTCCAAAATAAACCCCACTTGCTGTATATGTTTGTCCGTTGTTTGCCCAAGTATAATCATCACATACTGAAATAAATGTTGTATTTATTATTTCTGTGCCTGTTACATCCCAAGAACAGCTTGTTGAATTGAATGTTGCTGTCTCATAACATGCTACTGTTGGTTGAACTGGCTGTGTTCCTGTTACATCCCAAACACATGTTATAGTGTTAAACGTTGCAGTCTCATAACACGCTACTGTTGGTTGTACTGGTTGCGTTCCTGTTACATCCCAAACACATGTTGTAATGTTGAATATTGTGGTCTCATAACATGATAATATTGGTTGTACTGGCTGCGTTCCTGTTACATCCCAAACACATGTTATAGTGTTAAACGTTGCAGTCTCATAGCATGCTACTGTTGGTTGTACTGGTTGCGTTCCTGTTACATCCCAAACACATGTTATAGTGTTAAACATTGTAGTCTCATAACATGCTACTGTTGGTTGTACTGGTTGCATTCCTGTTACATCCCAAACACATGTTATAGTGTTAAACGTTGCAGTCTCATAACATTCTAATGTTGGTTGTACTGGTTGCGTTCCTGTTACATCCCAAACACATGTTATAGTGTTAAACGTTGCAGTCTCATAGCATGCTACTGTTGGTTGTACTGGTTGCGTTCCTGTTAAATCCCAAACACATGTTGTAGTGTTAAATATTGTGGTCTCATAACATTCTAATGTTGGTTGTACTGGTTGCGTTCCTGTTACATCCCAAACACATGTTATAGTGTTAAACATTGCAGTCTCATAACATGCTACTGTTGGTGTTACTGGTTGCGTTCCTGTTACATCCCAAACACATGTTATAGTGTTAAACATTGCAGTCTCATAACACGCTAATCCTGTTGGAGTAATATTAGGATTTACGGTAACAACTATGTCATCTACATCATTACATCCACCATCAACAGTATTAGTTACTGTTAAGGTATAAATTGTATTCTGAGAAGTTGATCCAGAGTTTATCAAAGTTACAGTTGGTTGAGCAATAGTTGCATCAGTTAATCCTGTTGCAGGACTCCATAAATACGTCATGTTAGGCAATGCTGGTGTACCAAGCTGACTATTTGCCCCCGTACAAAAGCTTAAATCTGCTCCTGCATCAGCAGTTGCTGTACAACAGGTATTATTAAATGTAGTTACAGCATTGTTGGTACATACAGTGCTTCCGTAACTTATTGTTGCAGTCAATGTTAAATTAGTTGTTCCATTAGGAATAGTAGAAACAGAAGTATTTAAACTTGAGGAGGCATTGGGTATTGCAACCGTTTGGTCAGCTGTCCACAGATAAGTAGTTGATGAATTTATTGTTATTGGAGTAGTTAAATTAGGAGTTATAGGAACTTGGAAAATTGAAGCAGATGCCGCAGTACACGAGTTGTCGTTTATTATAGAGTTAATAGCTCCAGAACTATAAGTAATTGATGTAGGAGATCCACAAATTGAAGTAAGGTTTGAAAATGTTATTGAGGCGTTAGTTAATGCTCCAACATCCTGTCCAATACAATCGTGTATTTGAACTCTCCAACCTCCCTCTGCCGCATTACATCCAAACAGCGAACTCCAATTAATTGTAACATTATTTCCAAAACTGGATGAGTATCCTGAATACGTTCCATTCAATGGAACTGCTGCTGTACAAGGATTTATATTACCTAAAGGATTTGTTGTAAAACATAAATTACTTAAATTATCACCTGAATTACAACAGCATAGATTTGAAGCATTGATCAACTCTGGATGGGGCATTACAGCAATAGTTGGACTTCCACATGCTGCTGGTCCAACTAAATAAAACCCAAGATCGGAAACATAGGTATGATTAGCTGAAAAACAAACAGTAATCTGAGTAGAGGCATTAATCAATGATTCAGGTGGTGGTGGATTGTAATAAGAAAATGCACCATTAACACTCACTACACCACTTAAAT
>JBIPOX010000313.1:0-2823 GCA_044378785.1 Novosphingobium sp. | reverse complement strand
GTCGCATCCACACCCGTTACGACCGATGTGCCCACACCTTCATGTCCGCCATCTGTATCGCCGCAACTGTCATCTTCTGGCTCAATCAATGAGTCCTGACCCTAGTGAGCCTCCTTCGGGGCGCAAATGAAATCGAGTTTGGCATGACACGTCAAACTGTCCAGCGTTTGATGGGATCACCGGCGACGCCATTCCGTAGGTATTCTGAGACAGACACTGGAATAAGCGAGATATACGAGGAAGCCGATGTATTTGCATATTATAGTGATGAGGGAGTATTCGAGGCATTTGAATTCTACCCACCAGCCAGAGTGATGCTCGGTGACATCAATCTCTTTGATCTCAATGTCGGCCAGGCTCGTGCGTTCATGCACAAGCTCGACCCTGATATGATTTCCGAACCTGATGGCTTCGTCTCTCGAAAGTTTTGCCTCTCGTTCTGGTCCGACAATGCCGACGAAGGCGACGAGGAGATGTTCGAGGCGATCCTGATAGGTCGACCTGGTTACTATGACGCTTTCTATGGGCCGAGGGACGAAGGAACGGGTTGACCAGCCACCCGCCGTTCCCATCCAGCCGCCCCGGTGCTATCCCTCAGCCACAGCCAAAACAGATCCAGGGAGAGCACCATGTCCCAGCCAGCCAAGTTCCAGATCTTCCGCCGCAAGGACGCCTATGTCTTCGGTGAGGAGGGCGTGATCACCACCGATCCGAGTCCGGTCCAGGCCGATGGCTTTGCCCGCATGCTCGATGCCAGGGTGATCGACGGTTCGGTCTACACCATGCTGTGCAACCTGCCCGGTTTCACCCTGATGCACGCCTGGTTCAAGCAGGACTATCCGCTGCCGCTGCACAGCCACAGCGCCGATTGCATGTATTATGTAGTCGCCGGATCGGCGCGGCTCGGCACCGAACAGCTCGGGCCAGGCGACGTGTTCTTCGTTCCTGCCGATACGCCCTACACCTATCATGCCGGGCCCGAAGGGGTCGAAGTGCTGGAATACCGCCACACCCTCGAGATCGACTTCCAGAACTACGCCAAAGGCAAGGCGTTCTACGACAAGGCGGTCGAGACCGTGATTGCAAAGCGCGATGAATGGCGCGCGGCTGTGCGGCCTTCGGAAAAGTTTGCGCGCTGAGCGCTTGTCACAATCCCATGAGCAGCAATTCCTGACAGTCGTCCCGGCCGGTCGAGCGCGAGGTCCGCTTGAGCACCTGCCAGCGCCCGTCGCGCTTAACCAGTTCCCAGCGCCCATAAGACTGACGCCAGATCCGCACTGCGTCGCCCTCCTTGAGGTAGACCGTGGCATAGCCGGTTGCCACTGCCGTCTCGCCTTCCCAGGTGATGTGGAACGGTCCCATGACATGCGCGCAATTGGGCATGATCGCCTGATGCAACGGCGAGGTGACAATGCCGCGCGCCTGCTCGCGCCCCTGCATGAAGGCCGCGCCGTCAATGTCGATATGGCAATCCTGGGCGAAGATCGCGCCGGTCGCGTCCTCGCTGCCGCCATCGACCGCGAGGCCATAGCTGGACAGCAGGTTGCGCACCTCGGCCTCGTCCTCGAGCCGCTGGATGCGGGCAAGGGCATCGGCGAGCACAGCAGCGGTATCGGTCATATCGTCACCGGTTCGAAGGCGATCGTCTCGATGGTATCGGTTACTCCGGCCGAGCTGATCCCCAGCGTCTTGCGGTTGAACCTGTCGGCATCGACAATCATCCGCACCAGGGGGCGGCCGATGTCCTCGAGTGGATGGCCCATCCGCTGGTTGGGCTTGCCAGCCACCGCAGCGGCGTATTTCTCTGGCTCGCGCGCCTTCCAGTTGAGCGTCATCGTCGATTCGGCTTCGGGATTGAGCATGAACACCCGGATGCCGTCCTCGGCCCATTCGTCGGCGGCAGTGCGGGTCAGCGCCTCGATCCCGGCCTTGGCGCTGTTGTAGGGGCCATAGCGCGCGCCCGATGCAAGATAGCGCGAGCTCGATCCGGTGTTGATGACGACGCCCTTGCTCGCCTTGAGATGCGGGTAGGCGGCCTGCATGAAACGGTAGGTGGCGATCGGCCCGGAAAGCTGGACGTCGAGCATGGTCTCGTCGCTGCAATCCTTGAGGTAAAGGTATTCGACGGTCTGGGCATTGTTATAGAGCACGTCGAGGCGGCCATAGCGCGCGATGGCTTCGCCAACGCAAGCCTCGATATCCGCCTTGTCGCGCACGTCGCAGGCGAGGGCATGGGCCGTGCCGCCAGAGCCCTCGATCTCGGCGACCAGCTCGGCCAATTTGTCGGTGCTGCGCGCTGCCACGATCACTGCGGCGCCTGCCTCGGCAAAAGCCAGGGCAGCACCCCTGCCGATGCCCCGGCTGGCACCGGTGACAATCGCCACCTTGCCTGCAAGTTCGCCTGCCATGCCTTGTCCCCTCCGATAACCCGGAGCGGAGCCTAGTGGGGTTGGCTCAATAGGAAAGGGGCTTTGTCGCGAGAGTCAGGGATTGCGACGTTCGCGAATGTTGGCGACGCGTGCCTCGAAGCCATCCATTCCCGAATCGGGATGGAGCATCCAGAACTGGTCCTGCTTTACGCATTCGAGGCAATAGGCGGCGACGTCGTCCGGCTCGGTCATTTCGATACCGCCCATGCGCTCGGCCAGATCGCTCATGGAGACGCCCTTGGGCAGCGGGTTCGACGGATCGCGGTATTCATCGGGACGCGGCGAATCGAGCAGGCCAGTGTTGACCAGCTTCGGGCCCGGGAAAAGGATGCCAACCTTGATGTGCGGTGCCTTGTCCTTGAGCTGGGCATAGAGCACTTCGGTCAGGCTGGTC
>JBIPOX010000312.1:0-2826 GCA_044378785.1 Novosphingobium sp. | reverse complement strand
AATTTGCGGCGATGCAGGGCCTGCGGTGTGCCCGGACGCCGTCGTGGAACTGATGTGGCATTGCACTGGGTCGGGGTAATGTTTAGAATGGCAGAACATGGGTAGGCTAAAAAAAACTCACGCTGGGTCCGTTCCGTTGGGCGAGGCTGGACGGTTCAATACTGAGTTCGCTAACTGGACGTCGACGAATTTTGAGAGTCCCCTAGACTACGCACATGTGTGCCAGAACTGGTTCGTGACGGCACCGCGAAACAGCAAGCCTGCTGATTTCAGCCTCCAGCCGCTTGACGCCCGACAGGGCACCGGCCTTCGCCTCATTCTGCGCGAGCCGCCCGACATGGTGAGGGTCTGGCACGAGCTTCCCGCAGGTTTCTTCGACGTGGCGGTCCGCGGTGTGACGATCAGGATTCGCGGGGTGACAGAGGATCCCAGTGGGCTTCATCTCGATTCCGTGGCGCTTTTCTTCGGCTCGGAGAGAGAGCGGAAATTCGATCGCAAACTGGTAGGCCCGATCACATTGGGGCCGTCGTGGCAGGACATCGCCGTCGACGCATCGGATATCGACGCAAACGCAGACGAAGGTCGCCTGATTACCCTCCGGTTCTCGGGACGCGGCACGATCGAGGTCGAGTACTGCCGCCCCGAAATTGCCCTCGGCATGAGGACGGGCGCCTGGGTTGCCGCCAAGTCCTTTGCGGACCGGGTCATTCGGCTGCGTCGCAAGAAGCGCCCCCACACCCCGGCGCCGCCGCCGCTCGTCGTGACGCCGACACAAGTGATACCCGCGCGGCGCGTGAGCCCAGACATCCCTCAACGAGAGGCCGGCGGCGGTGCGTCCGCGCAAACCGCGATGCCGGCATCTACGGATCAGGCGGTCGGCGAGGAGATCAAGGAACTGCGCCGGTCGATCAAGAAGCTGACCGGCTCCATGGACGTGTCGGCGGCGCAGGTCCGCCGGCTGACGGAAGTCATGGAGATCGTGCTCCAGCGCCTGGATGCCGCTCCGCAATCGGCACCGTCGGCACCTGCCGTCCTGACGCCGCTGGTACCTGTCGGCGACGCGCCGCTGGCCTCGCCAGCCCTGGTGCGCGCACCGGACCAGGCGGTCCGTGCCGATGCCGCCGAGGCGGTCGCCGCTCCGACGAGGACAATCAACTGGGTGATCGGGCCTCCCGACAATATCGGTTGGGCGTACGGCAACAATGCCAAGCGGCTTGCGGGAAGGCTGACGAACTACAAGCACGTCATCTCCGCGCAGACACCTTCGGACGTGGCCATCTATTTCGACGCGCTCGTGGCGGAGCGCTATCCGGTCGAGGCGCGCAAGTCGATTCTCCGCATCGGCGGGCCTCGCCCGCTCGACCGGCTGTATGGCGACGACCTGGAGGCGATGCGTCGCGCCTTTTCCAAGTTCGACGCCATCATCGCCCTGAGCGGAGAATTGTACTTTCGCGCGCTCCGCGCCCACGAGAACGTCTACCTCATCCCGAACGCTCTCGATCTCAAGGAATGGCATCCGTCCAGGCGCAAGCGCGACGAGCACGCCCCCTTCACGGTGGGCTTCGCCGCGAGCCTGAAATCCTCGGCGGAGGCGGAGGTCAAGGGGCGTGTCGGCGCCAGGATGCTTCTCACGAGCAAGGGCGGCGGGGCCCAGATACCTCACGACCGCATGATCAAGGACTTCTACTCCAAGATCGACGTGCTCATTCATCCGGTCGCCCCCGGCCGCGAAGGGACGTCGAACGTCGTCATGGAGGCGCTTTCGCTCGGCGTGCCAGTCGTCACCACCCAGCATTGCGGGTTCCACGGCGAGTTCCTCGTCGACGGCCAGAGTGCACTCGTCCGCGAACGCGACGAGTCGTCCTTTGCCGAGGCACTCATTCTCGTGCAGCGCGACGAGCGGCTCCGGCGCCGACTGGTGACCGAGGGGCGGGCTTTCGCCGAACGGCATCACAATCTGAAGATCGCCAGCAGGTCCTATTCCAGGGTCATCTCGGATCTTTTTGCGCAGGGGGCTGCCGCCGCTCCCGAGCCGAAGAGGGTTTGCTTCGCCCCCTTCTGGGAGCCGGCGGAGAACTTCGGATCGTCGCGCCTGCGCGCGAAGTACCCTGCGGATTTTCTGGCCCAGAACGACCGGTACGACATCCGGATGGGCTACGACCCGGTGGCAGACATCGCCATCGTCGTCCAGATGTGCACGGACGACGTGATGTCAAAGCTGAACGCCAACCAGGACCAGTTCGTCGTCTACGACGTGTGCGACCGCTACTATGAGAATCCGAGGCTCTTCAAGCATGTCAGCCCGCCGATCGATTCGCTGGCGCGCTTCCACGAGCTTTGCGAGCGGGCCGACCTCATCCTAGTGCCGAGCCGGGAACTGAAGGCGCAGATCGCGGCCCGCTTCCCCGACAAGCCGGTCAGATTCCTGCCGGAACCCGTCGACTATGGTGCGACGCCGCGGGCTCCGAAGGTGCACGAGAAGAAGGTGCTCCTCTGGTACGGCAATCCGGATCGCGGCAATTTCGACAGCGCAAAGCCGATGATCGAACATCTGCGGGACAAGCACGGCTACGAGCCGCTCATCGTCTCGCGAACCAGCTTCTTCAGGAAGTATCCCGAGTTCCTGCCGTTCTGCCGGGACTGGTCGATGGAGGCGATGGAGGAGGCGTTCAGCGTGGCCTCGCTCTGTATCGTCGCCTACGACGAGAGCGAGCAGACGAAGAGCCCGAACCGGTTCGTCGCGGCGATGATGCATGGCGTGCCCACGCTCGTTAAGGGCTCTCCGGCGTGCAGCGAAATCCTGGCCGAAACCGGTCAGACATTCGC
>JBIPOX010000311.1:0-2828 GCA_044378785.1 Novosphingobium sp. | reverse complement strand
GATCACCAGCATCAGCTGGCACTCCTCGGTAATCTTTTTCACTGCGTCCTGGCGGTTCGAGGTGGCATAGCAGATGTCCTCGGCCTTGGGGCCGACAACCTCGGGATAACGGGCCTTGATTGCCTCGATGATCGCAGCGGTATCGTC
The DNA here is from genome assembly GCA_044378785.1 of Novosphingobium sp. Classification (GTDB taxonomy): domain Bacteria; phylum Pseudomonadota; class Alphaproteobacteria; order Sphingomonadales; family Sphingomonadaceae; genus Novosphingobium. The sequence continues at coordinate 2,681 of JBIPOX010000311.1, read as the reverse complement.
GACCGACAATGTCGTCTGGGTGAGGTAAGACAAGTCCTCGTCCGGGCCGAATCCCAGCGAGGCGACATCCTCGATCGTCTCGACCAGCGTGATCGAGCTCTCGGGAACCTGGCCGAAGGTGCCGATGACCTCGGGATGTCCGGCATGGCCGACGAACAGGATGTGGCGACCCGTCTCGATCTGGCGCTCGGCTTCGCGGTGTACCTTGCTGACCAGCGGACAGGTCGCATCGAGCCATTCGAGCCCGCGCTGGCTGGCCGCCGCCGGAACCGATTTGGGTACGCCGTGGGCGCTGAAAATCACTGGCACGCCATCGGGCACCTCGTCGAGTTCCTCGACGAAAATTGCCCCCTTGGCCTTGAGGCCATCGACCACATAGCGGTTGTGGACGATCTCGTGGCGAACATAGACCGGCGGGCCGTAGCGCTCGATCGAGCGCTCCACGATCTCGATGGCGCGCTCGACACCGGCGCAGAAACCGCGCGGTGCGGCGATCAGGATGCGCAGCGGCTGCGCTACGGCGGATAATGGCGCGTTCATAACACCGCCTCTAGCGCTTTGCCGCGCGGCTCGCTAGGGCAACTGCGACCGGATTTAAGGACTCTACGATGACAACCCGCAATCGCCTCATGCTGACTGCGCTGCTCGCTGTGACGGCGGCTGGCGGACTTGCCGGGTGCAGCTCGCGCGGCGAGCTTGTCGTGGACGAGGGCGTGGGCGTCACTGCGGTGCGGTCGCGCTGCCCGGCGGTTGGCATTCCCCATTTCACTGGCGACATGACCCTGTTCGGCGGTGCAGGGCAAAAGACCGCCGAAAACCTCGATGTCGTCGCAGCGATGACCAATGTGCGTTCGCAATGTTCGGACTCAGGTTCTGAAATCACCTCTACCGTCACTTTCGACGTGCTCGCCAAGCGCAGCGACACGCGCGGTGCGCGGCAAGTGAGCTTGCCCTATTTCGTAACCCTGGTGCGTGGCGGTTCGACAGTGGCCAGCAAGCGCCTTGGCACGGTGACAGTCGCTTTTGCCGATGGGCAGGAGCGTGCATCGGCGAGCGGTAACGGCATCGGCTACGTCGATGCAGCGGCAGCGACCCTGCCGCCCGAAATTCAGCAAAAGATAACCCGCAAGCGCAAGGCGGGCGATGCCGAGGCAGCGATCGACCCGCTTTCCGACCCGGAAGTGCGCGAAGCCCTGTCGCGGGCCAGCTTTGAATTGCTGGTCGGGTTTCAGCTCAATCAGGAGCAGCTGACTTACAACGCCCGCCGCTAGGTCCGCCGTTCGACAAGTCCCGTCAGCGCCTCGCGCGATGCCGCCGCAATAACCTTGCGGTCGGCCAGTTGTCGCGCAGCCAGTGCAGGCAACAGGTGGATGGTCAGGCGAACTGGTCGCAAGCGCGCGGCGATCTTGAGGTAGCTGTCCTTGCCCGGCTCGTCCCCGACCCAGGCGACTTCCTGCGAGCGCGGTCCGTAGTCGAGCCAGACGGCATGGACGGCTATGCCATCGGGAATCGGGGTCAGCGCCGATAGCAGCGATGATTTGAATGGCAGGAAACCGGCGCCGTCACTGGTGGTTCCTTCGGGAAAGATCGCCAGCGCGCCGTTTTCGCGGATCGCTTCGCGCACCTGTTCGACCTGAGCGGCGACGCTGGAACGGTCATGCCGGGCGACGAACACGGTGTCGTTGAGGCGGCACAGCCAATGCAGCCAGCCGTGCTCCACCAGCCCGTCATTGGCGATAAAGGCCGTGCCGGTCACTGCGCCCAGCGCGGGAATGTCCATCCAGCTGACGTGATTGGCGATGATGAAGACGCCGCGCCGCAACGGCGCGCCGCGCTGCTCGATCCGAAGCCCGATGATCGCGTTGACACCGACGAAGAACAGGCGCGGGACAGGATTGCGGCTAGTGAAGGGCCTGCACAGGCCATAGGCTGGCAATACAGCGATCAGCCAGATCAGCAACAGCACGCTGCGAAGGCCAACGAGTGTCCAGCCAAGCGGCCCGGGTGCGAAACGCGCGAGGTTCAGCGCGACTTCGCTCACTCGGCGCTGTCGCTGCCTTCCCGACCGATCCGCACCCCGTACAATTCCATGCGGTGATCGACGAGACGAAAGCCGAGGCGGGTGGCGATCTGGCGTTGCAGCGCTTCCAGTTCGGGATCGACAAATTCGATGACCTTGCCGGTCTCGACGTCGATCATATGGTCATGGTGCGCTTCGGGTGCGGCCTCATAACGGGCGCGGCCGTCGCCGAAATCGTGGCGATCGAGAATGCCTGCCTCCTCGAACAGGCGGACAGTGCGATAGACCGTAGCGATCGAGATGCGCGGGTCGAGCGTGCTTGCCCGCTTGTGCAGTTCCTCGACGTCGGGATGGTCCTGGCTTTCCGACAGGACGCGGGCGATCACCCGGCGCTGCTCGGTGATCCGCAGGCCGCGCTCGGCGCAGAGTGCTTCGATGTCGATCGTCTGGTGCAAGGGCGAACCGTAAGTTGAGCGAAAATGCGTTAGCCAACATACGGTGCGCCGCCGCGCTTCACAAGCACGGCGGCGCATATTGTGGTTTGCCGTCAAGCTGTCGCGAGAGGAGGGTCGAGCCTCACGCGCTGCGCGGGCTTCGCGCGGCGGCCAATCCGGATCGACCGGAAGCCGCGCTGATGCCTCATGATGCGGGCAGAATCAGG
>JBIPOX010000310.1:0-2833 GCA_044378785.1 Novosphingobium sp. | reverse complement strand
TGCGCGCCGAATAGCTGCCCGAGGCAAGGTCGGCGGGCGTGACATTGAGCGAAAGCGGCATGTCGGCAGGCCAGCTGCGCGCCTGTTCGAGCGCGCGTCGGGCGACATGGCCGGAAAGCTGGGTGACGTGATCGGCGCGCTCGGCAATCGTGAACAGGGCAGCTGCGCCAATCCTGCCAAACTCCGGATGGTTCCAGCGGGCCAGCGCCTCGGCACCCGACAAGCGCTCGTCGGGAAGCGCGAATTGCGGCTGGAAGACAATCCCGATCTCGTTGCGGTCGATCGCGCCGAGCAGGTCGGCCTCGAATTCGGCCGACGACTTGCCTGGCGGGGTCGCGTCGCCATCGGCCCAGACCAGACGGCGTCCCTGCTGGCCGCGCGCGGTTTCCAGCGCCTGGGCAAGCCGGTCGAGCATCGATTCGTAGCTCTCCGCCTCAAGCCCGCGCAGCAGCGCAATCCTTGCCGACAGCCTCAGCGATCCGCCAGTGCCGAAGATCGGCCGCGCGATAGCATCTGCCAGCTGGTCGGCAAGCAACTGCCAGCGCTCGCGGCTACATGGTCCCGAAGCGAGCACAAGGAACTTGCCGCCACCGGCATGCGCGGCAACCCAGTGCTATTCGAGTTCGAGCGAAGCCCAATGCTGGACCCGCGTCGCTACCTCGGCCAGTGCGCTGTCGCCTGTCGCTTCGCCATAGGCAATGTTGACCGCATCGAAGCGCTGCAAGCCGACCAGCAGGGCGTGGACATGGTCGGGATTGCCCGCGCAGGCTGCCTCGACCCGCCATTCGGCGAGGCGCACGCGCACCGCAGCTACACCGGGGAGCCCGGTGAGCCGATCGCGCAGGCCGCCTGCGGCAGCGTGATTCTGCTCGGTCATCGATCCGTCATAAGGCCAAAGCCCTTGCCAAAGAGTTCAAATTCAGACAGCCAGCGCGGGCGTTTAGCGGCGTAATGCGCCAAAACCGGGAGATTGCACAGGTGGCGGACAGCTTGAAGCTGGCGCTGGTCGTCTCTGACAGCGACAAGGCACAGGCTGGCGCGGTCCGCCTGCACAGCGCGGCGCAATGGGTTGTACCAAGCGAAGCCGATGTCCTCGTGGTTGTCGGCGGCGACGGTTTCCTGCTGCATTGCCTGCACGAAATGCTCGATAGCGGTCCGGTAAAGCCGGTCTACGGCCTACATCTGGGCACGGTCGGTTTCCTGATGAACGGTAGCCATGACGACGGGACGATCGAACAGCGCGTGCGCGAAGCGCACCGGGTCGCAGTTCGCCCACTCGAGATGCGCGCGGTGACCCAATCGGGCGAGGAATTGTGCTACCACGCGATCAACGAGGTCTCGCTGCTGCGCGAAACCCGCCAGTCGGCCAAGCTCGAGGTGATCATCAACGGACGAGTGCGGATGGAAGAGCTTTCCGGCGACGGGGTCTTGGTGGCTACGCCGGCCGGATCAACTGCCTATAACCTCTCCGCCAATGGCCCGATCCTGCCGCTCGGCTCGGGCATGCTCGCGCTGACCCCGATCAGTCCGTTTCGCCCCCGACGCTGGCGCGGCGCGATCCTGCCCGACAGTGCCGAGGTCGAATTCCGAGTGCGCGAATCGCAAAAGCGCCCCGTCGCTGCGGTTGCCGACCAAACCGAAGTGCGCGACGTCAAGCACGTGCGGATCAAGGCCTCGCGCGAAAAGGAACTGACCTTGCTGTTCGACCCGGGCGCGAGCCTCGAAGAGCGGATTTTCTCCGAACAGTTTCAGGTCTAGCTCGGGCTTGCCATCCCCGGCGACACTGCTATAGGCGCTCCCCTGTCCCGGAGACGGGATCGCTCCCCGATAGCTCAGCGGTAGAGCATTCGACTGTTAATCGAATGGCCGTAGGTTCGAATCCTACTCGGGGAGCCATTTTTCCAGGCTTCGGCAATGGCGAAGCTCAGGCTCGGGTTGCGGTAAGACGCTCCGGGGAAGCTCCCAAGCTGTCGCTCTGCACGATCCGCTTGGCCAGTTCCCGTCCCGAAAGCCACGCGCTCTCGACACGCGGCGCAATCAGCCAATCGCCGCAAGCCCCGATCGCTTTGTCGGCGCACCACAACGCCGCATCGCCTGTCGCAGAAGACATCGCATAGCGCCAGCGATGCGCCGCACCTGCAATTGGCGAGAGGCTCGCAAGGCCGAGTGCTTCGCCAAGTGCGCCTAGCAATGCCGTTTCAACCTTGTCGGCAGACTCCTCAAGCCAGTCACGGCTCCATTCCGGTTGGGCCTGGACCACCCAGCTGTCCGGTCCCTGCCGCCCGGGTTTGGCGCTGTTGCGGACGGCCCAGCTGATCAGCCCGGCGTCGCGGATTGCACTATCGGGCACTGCGAGAGGCTCGGCAAAGGCGAACATCGCGGTCCAGCAAGGTTGGGAGCGGGCGCGCAGCGCGATCTGCGCCATGCCGAAATCGTGCAACGACAGCAGCACCGCTGCCTGTTCGGCAGGGATCGCAAAGACAAGCGCGTCGAACGGACCCTCGCTCCCGCCGTGGTGACTGACCATCCAGTGCGAGCCGCTGCGCTGGGCACCGGTCACGGTCACGCCAAAGGCGACATCGAGACTCTCTGCCATCGTCCTGACGACCGTGCTCATTGCCGGAACGCCAACCCAGGCATCAGGCCCGGCAACCGGCCAGGGCGCGGCCACGCCGGAAGCTAGCCAGAGTTCGGCCTGGCTCGTGAAATCGGCGTCGCGAACGGTGAAGTACTGGGCACCGTGATCGAAAGCCGCAACGCCCAGCGGTGTCTCGATCCGGCGCGTCGCCATGCGGCCACCCGCACCCCTGCCCTTGTCGAACAGGCGAACGCG
>JBIPOX010000309.1:0-2836 GCA_044378785.1 Novosphingobium sp. | reverse complement strand
AGCTGCATGTCGAGCAGCAGGCCGATGCGCGAGGGCAGCGACTTGAGGAACCAGATGTGAGCGACCGGCGCGGCCAGCTCGATGTGGCCCATGCGCTCGCGGCGGACCTTGGTGACGGTAACCTCGACGCCGCACTTTTCGCAGACGACGCCCTTGTACTTCATGCGCTTGTACTTGCCGCAAAGGCACTCGTAGTCCTTCACCGGGCCAAAGATGCGCGCGCAGAACAGGCCGTCACGTTCCGGCTTGAAGGTGCGGTAGTTGATCGTCTCGGGCTTCTTGATCTCGCCAAACGACCACGAGCGGATGCGCTCGGGGCTGGCCAGGCCGATCTGGATCTGGTCGAAGGTTTCGGGCTTCGCCATCTGGTTGGTGAATTTGGTCAGGTCGTTCATCGTTCAATTCCCCGGTAAGGGTGAAAGTATCTGGCGCAAGTCAGGGGCGGCGGCGTCCGCTGGGCGCGCCGCCCGGATCTCCGCTATTCCGCTGCCTCGGCAAGATCGTCGCCATCCGCGTCGGGATCGATCAGCGAGGTCAGCTCGACGTTGAGGCCAAGCGAGCGCATTTCCTTGACGAGCACGTTGAAGCTCTCGGGAATGCCGGCCTCGAAGGTATCGTCGCCCTTGACGATCGCCTCGTAGACCTTGGTGCGGCCGACCACGTCGTCCGATTTCACCGTCAGCATTTCCTGCAAGGTATAGGCCGCGCCATAGGCTTGCAGCGCCCAGACCTCCATCTCGCCAAAACGCTGGCCGCCGAACTGCGCCTTGCCGCCCAGCGGCTGCTGGGTGACGAGCGAGTAGGGTCCGATCGAGCGGGCGTGGATCTTGTCATCGACCAGGTGGTGCAGCTTGAGCATGTAGATGATGCCTACGGTCACCTTGCGGTCAAACGCCTCGCCGGTGCGCCCGTCGTAGAGCGTCGACTGGCCCGATTTGTCGAGCCCGGCCAGTTCCAGCATCGCGGTCACATCGCTTTCCCGCGCGCCGTCGAACACCGGAGTGCCCATCGGCACGCCAGTGAGCAGATTGCCCGCCAGCTCGACGATCGATTCGGCGTCGCGCGCGTCGATGTCGGCGTGATACTGCTCGCCATAGACGGTCTTGAGCCGCTGCCTCACCGCTTCGGGCGGAGCTGCCGCCTCGGGGTTCGGATTAGCGTGACGCCACTCTTCCAGCGCCGCCTTGACCTGTTGGCCAAGCCCTCGCGCCGCCCAGCCCAGGTGCGTCTCGAATATCTGCCCGACGTTCATGCGCGAAGGCACGCCCAGCGGATTGAGCACGATGTCGACCGGAGTGCCATCCTCGAGGAACGGCATGTCCTCGACCGGCAGGATGCGGCTGATCACACCCTTGTTGCCGTGGCGGCCAGCCATCTTGTCGCCTGGCTGCAGCTTGCGCTTCACTGCGACGAAGACCTTGACCATCTTGAGCACACCGGGGGCGAGCTCATCGCCGCGCTCGAGCTTTTCCTTGCGGTCCTCGAACTTCTCCTGGATCGCCTTGACGGTCTCGTCGTACTGCGCCTTGACCGCTTCGAGCTGGCCCTGGACCTTGTCGTCGGCGACAGCGAACTTCCACCATTCGTGCTTTTCGACTTCCTCGAGCTCGGCCTCGGTGATGGCCGCGCCCTTCTTGACGCCCTTGGGCGCAGCGGCCGCAACCTGACCGATCAGCATTTCGCGCAAGCGGTTATAGGTCGCACGGTTGAGAATGCCGCGTTCGTCCTCGCGGTCCTTGGCGAGGCGTTCGATTTCCTCGTTCTGGATCGCGCGGGTACGGTCGTCGATCTCGATGCCGTGGCGGTTGAACACCCGCACCTCGACGATCGTTCCCGAAACCCCTGGCGGCAGCCGCAGCGAAGTGTCGCGCACGTCGCTCGCCTTTTCGCCGAAGATCGCGCGCAGCAGCTTTTCTTCGGGCGTCATCGGGCTTTCGCCCTTGGGCGTGATCTTGCCGACCAGGATATCGCCGGGATGCACTTCGGCACCGATGTAGACGATGCCTGCCTCGTCGAGATTGCGCAGCGCTTCCTCGCCGACATTGGGGATGTCGCGGGTGATGTCTTCCGGCCCGAGCTTGGTGTCGCGGGCCATGACCTCGAATTCCTCGATGTGGATCGAGGTGAAGACATCGTCCTTGACGATCCGTTCGGAGATCAGGATCGAATCCTCGTAGTTGTAGCCGTTCCACGGCATGAACGCGACGAGGCTGTTGCGGCCAAGCGCCAGTTCGCCAAGGTCGGTCGAGGGGCCGTCGGCAATGATGTCGCCGGCATGGACCACGTCGCCTACGTTCACCAGCGGGCGCTGGTTGATGCAGGTGTTCTGGTTCGAACGCTGGAACTTCTGCAGGGTATAGATATCGACGCCGGACTTGCCCGGCTCGATATCTCCAGCGGCGCGGATGACGATGCGGGTCGCGTCGACCTGGTCGATCACGCCGCCACGCTGGGCAGCGATCGCTGCACCTGAATCGCGGGCCACTGTCTCTTCCATGCCAGTGCCGACGAACGGCGCCTCGGCGCGGACCAGCGGCACCGCCTGGCGCTGCATGTTGGAGCCCATCAGCGCGCGGTTGGCGTCGTCGTTCTCGAGGAACGGGATCAGCGAGGCCGCGACCGAAACCAGCTGCTTGGGCGAGACGTCCATCAGCGAGACATTCTCGCGCGGGGAGAGCACGAATTCGCCCGCCTCGCGAGCGGAGACCAGCTCCTCGACAAAGCCACCCGAACTGTCGAGCTCGGCCGAGGCCTGCGCCACGGTGTGCTTTTGCTCTTCCATCGCCGAGAGGTAGACGACCTCGCCCGAAACCTTGCCGTCTTGGATCGTGCGGTA
>JBIPOX010000388.1:0-2841 GCA_044378785.1 Novosphingobium sp. | reverse complement strand
CCGCGGGCCTGCTCTACGCGGCGACCCACGCGACACATAAGCTGGGCGCGGTCGCGACCGACCGCCTGCGCGCGACCGCCGACAGTTGCATGCAGTACGCGAGCGTGCGCGACGTGCTCGGCAAGTTCCCGCTGCCGCCCCCGCCGAGCTCGCTCGAGGCCCCCGCGAAGGTCGCGACAGGGATTATCAAGAACTTTCTCGACCACTGGCTCAGTTTCGACCCGACCGTCCACGTGCGCAGTGGCCACAACGCCTCTGTGATCGCCGCGGCGCTGGCCGAGCGCGCTGTCGGCGCCGGCGCCGTACCCGTCGACACGAAGGACGGCAGCCACCTGACAGTCGAGGCGCTGCGCGCGCCGCCCGTCGCCGCGGCGCCCGAGCACAAGGAGGCCCTCGCGATCGTCGGCGAGGCCGGCCGCGAGGGGCGCGCGGCGCTGCTCGCGTGCCTGCGCAGCCCGGACCTGGCCGACGCGGTGCTCGTCGCGCTCGCCGACGCGAAGTCGCGCGAGGCCTTCACTTACTACCTGAGCCCCGTCGCCGAGTCGAGCGCGGCGCGCCCCGCGCTCGACGTCGTGCCGCCGCAGGACACGTTCCACCGCTGGGCCTACTACACGGAGGTGAACTACGAGGAGTTGCGCTCGGTGACGGCCGCGCTCTACCCGGAGCGCCCCGACCTCGACTTTGCGATCGCCCTCTGGAACGTCTTCGAGGGGGATGAGAAGTCGGTGAACGACGCTTTCAGCAAGCACTGCCAGCGCTACCAGGACGAGGTGCCGAGCGCGATCAAGGCGCTCGAGTTCGGGGCCTGGTCGCTGCTCGCCGACTTCAAGGAGAACCGCAAGAACATCCAGTTCTACAACTCGAACACAGACGTGCTCAAGCGGATCCTCGACCGGCACGCCGACGACAAGCGCATCGGCGCCGAGCTGATGCGCAACCGCGTGCGGCAGGTGAAGGCGAAGAACATCGCCGAGGAGGGGCCCGATGCGAAGGGGCTCACCGCCTACAAGCGCAATCTCGCCGAGAAGGGGCAGGCGCTCTCGAGCAAGGGCGTCGAGAAGGTGATCAGCGTCGAAGAGATGCGCCGCCTCGAGAAGTCGCAGGGCAGCATCAAGGCGGCCAAAGAGCTCGAGCAGCTCGAATATCTGGAGTCGACGATATTGCGGCTCGAAGAGATGGAAAAGCTGCGCGAGCTCACGTCGAGCGAGAAGGAAGAGCTCATGCAGGCGCGCGCGCGCATCGACCGCGCGCACGAGATGGCCAACGTGCCAGACGACGCGATCCAGGTCGACGTCTTCACAAATGACACGGCGACCGGCAAGTTCGGCAAGACTCACTTCTTCACTCGCTCCGATGACGCAGACGAGCCCAAGGGCGCGCCGCGCCGGCCGACGAGCAGCATGATTGCGTCCGCGCTCGACTCGAGCGACCATCCGGCGGCCCACACGTCGCTGGCGCCCTACGCCGCCGAGTACCTGGCGGCAGTGACCGCCGCCGAGCAGGCCGCGGGGCCCAGCCGCCCCGCGGGGCCCAGCCACCCCGCGGGGCCCAGCCGCGCCGCGCCGTAAATGTAGTGCAACTCTGTAAAAGCCTCTGAAGGCAAAATAAAATATAGTTATTTTTTGTGCCGTCACCGACTTTGTGATGCGCCGCTGGCGACACCCGCGTCGCTGGCGACACCCGCGTCGCTGGCGACACCCGCGCTTGCCGACAACTAGACAGGGTGCGGAGGACATATAGAGAGATGTCCGACGTCTCGTCCGACGGCGTGCTCACGTGCGGCAATGGCCACACGGTCCCACAGCTGCCAGTCTCGTCGGCGCTCTTCATCGACCGGACAATCGCAATCTACGGGCCGAGCGGCACGGGCAAGACGGTGATCACAAAACACATCATGCAGACGCTCCAGGGCCAAATCGACCAGGCAATCGTGGTGGCGCCGAGCGAGCCGAGCAACCGGTCCTACGCTGGCTTCATCGACCCGCCCTTCATCCACTACCGAATGTTCCTCGCCGATCCGGCGAACCCGAAGCGCGACGACGGCGCGCGCGGCGCGCTGCGCTTCCTGGAGGCGATCTGGAAGCGGCAGGAGATGATGGCGGCGATCTACACGCGCGCGAACAACCCCGAGGTGCTCGCGCAGCTCTACAGCCGGCTCCCCTCGGCGGTGCACGCGCGCGGCCTCGCGATCATCGAGGCGCTCAACGAGAAGCGCTCGCGCGTTATCGAGCAGGTGCGGCGGCAGTACGCGGGCGACACGGGGCGGCGCGACGAGAAGGTGAAGGACGTGAACAGCAAGTTTAAGAAGATGCTCGTGCTCATCTACAAAAAGTTCATCGCGCCCGAGTACGGGGAGCTGTGGGCGCGGACAGACCTGAGCGAGGACGAGAAGTACAGCCTGGCGTACCTCACGTTCAACCCGCGCCTGCTGCTCATCTTCGACGACTGCGCCGCGCAGCTCAAGCCCTTCTTCACGAAGGACATCTTCCGCCTGCTCTTCTACCAGAACCGGCACAGCTTCATCACCGTGATCATCAGCTGCCAGGACGACACCGACCTGCCGGCGAACCTGCGCAAGAACGCGTTCGTCTCCTTCTTCACCGAGCCCGTTGTCTGCGCGAGCAACTTCGAGCGCGCGTCGAACAAGTTCGGCAAGCCGGCGCGCGCATACATCAACGAGGTTGCGCCTGACATATTCCGCGGCAACCGCAAGCTCGCCTATATCCGCGAGGACGACAAGCGCCAACACTTCTACCATTTCGAGTGCCCGTACCCGAAGCCCTTCCGCTTCGGCAGCGATGCTATGCGCGAGCTCACGGAGGCAGTGCAGAGCACGGGGGT
>JBIPOX010000308.1:0-2846 GCA_044378785.1 Novosphingobium sp. | reverse complement strand
ACCAGCGCCTCGGGACACCCGAGCAGCAATTGGCCATTGGCGTTGAGATCGAGCGAATCGACCGTGGAGTAATAGGGGTAGATCGGGTTGGCCTCGGTCGCGCCGCTGAGCTTGGCGAAGTGGCGGTAGTAATTGTTGGCGTAGATCCTGCCCTGGGCAAGCGCGGTCTCATGGTCGCGGTGGCAATACATCTGGGTGATCGCCATGACCTCGCGGCTCGCCCGGTCGTGCCCGGCCCTGGCCAGTTCTTCCTCGTAGGCGGCGATACCCCTGGGCAGCAGGCTGATGTCCGGCAGGAACAGCGCGGTGCCGAGATGAAAGCCGTTGCGGCCTGCCCACTCGTAGCTCTCCATCGAGCCTGCACCCGAGGCATAGATCGCCGGATAGGGCTTCTGGATCGGCTTGGGAAAGCACTCGTAATCGTTGATCTGATAGTGCTTGCCGTTGAAATCGGTCTTGCCCTCGGCCTGCCAGACCTGGAGCAGGAATTCGGTGATCTCGTGATAGCGCGAATGGCTCTCCGACAGCGGCACTTTCATCCACTCGTATTCGTGCGGGACATAGCCGCGCCCGATGCCATATTCGAGACGGCCATTGCTGAGCACGTCGACCAGTGCGAATTCCTCGGCAAGCAGGATCGGATCGTGCAGGGGCAGCAGCGAGACACCAGTGCCGATCCGGATGGTGTCGGTCTTCATTGCCGCGGCTGCCGCGATCACTGCCGGATTGCCGAACGAATAGCGCCCGGTGTGATGCTCCGAATACCACACCGCGTCGAAACCGAGGCGGTCGAGCAGCATGGATTGTTCGAGGATCAGGTCGACATAGCGTTTTTCGCTGAGGTGGACTTCGGGCACATATTCGAGGTTGTAGGTGATGCCGAACCGCATGCTGCTCTCCAGACCCGACTTCGATAAGTAGTGATTACTTTATAATTGCCTCTAACCATGGTCAAGGCTCGCCCAGCGGGATATTCGGGAACGCGAAGCAAGGGAAGGGAGCAAGAATGTCCTATGCCGGATTGGTTGGTCGGGTCGCCTTGGTGACCGGCGCGGCAAGTGGAATTGGCGCAGCGACCGCACGGCGCCTGGTCGCCGAGGGCTGCAAGGTGGTGGCGGTCGACGTGGCCGGGCAGGCGCTTGAGCAGGCCTGCGCAGCGCTGCCGGATGATATGGTCCTGCCGATCGTTGCCGATGTTGCCAGCGAAGCCGATTGCGAGCGCTTCGTGCGCGAATGCGCCGCGCGGTTCGGCGGGCTTGACCTGTTCGTCAACAATGCCGGTGTGATCGGTCAACGGCTGGCGATCACCGAAATGCCGGTCGAGGAATTCGACCGGGTGCACGCGGTCAACATTCGCGGCGCGTTTCTTGCCCTGCGCGCAGCGCTGCGCCAGATGCAGGCGCAAGGCAGGGGCGGCGCCGTGGTCAACGTCGCTTCGGTAGGCGGGCTTTCGGCGCAACCCTTCAGCTGCGCTTACGGCAGCTCGAAGCGTGCGATCATCGGCCTGTCGGGTACAGCGGCGATGGAGAACGGCAAGCACGGCATCCGGGTCAACGCGGTCTGTCCCGGCGCAGTCGACACGCCGATGCTGGCCCCGGCGATGAGCCGGGTGACAGTGCCCGAGGATGCATTCCGCGCCTTGCCGCTTGGCCGCGCGGCGGACCCCTCAGAGGTCGCAGCCTTCATCGCCTACCTGCTCAGCGAGGATGCCAGTTACCAGACCGGCGGGGTCTATACGGTCGATGGCGGGCGCATGATCTGATCGCGGCGGTTGATGCTGGCGCAACCGGGAATCCGGCGCTAATGGGCGAAAGCATGACCAGCCAGTTCGACCTGACCGAGGACCAGCGCGCGATCCAGGACATGGCGCAGCGCTTCACCGCCGATGCGATTACGCCTCATGCGGCGCAGTGGGACATCGACCATACCCTGCCGCGCGACGTGCTTGCCTCGGCAGCCGAGCTTGGCTTCGCGGCAATCTACGTTGGCGAGGAGAGCGGCGGCATCGGCTTGGGGCGGCTCGAAGCCGCGCTGATCATGGAGGCGATGGCCTATGGCTGTGCCTCGACCAGCGCCTTCGTATCGATCCACAACATGGCGAGCTGGATGATCGACCGGTTCGGCTCGCAGGGGGTCAAGGACCAGTACCTGCCTTCGCTGGTAACGATGGAGCGCATCGCGAGCTACTGCCTGACCGAGCCCGGCTCGGGTTCGGACGCGGCGGCACTGACGACCACGGCGCGGCGAGACGGCGGCGACTATCTGGTCAGCGGCACCAAGCAGTTCATCTCGGGCGCGGGCGAAAACGACATCTACGTCACCATGGTGCGCACCGGCGCAGACGGGCCGAAGGGCATTTCGTGCCTGGTGATCGAGAAGGACATGCCCGGTGTCTCGTTCGGATCGCAGGAGCGCAAGCTGGGCTGGCATTCGCAGCCGACCGCGCAGCTGATCCTCGACGAGGTCCGCGTTCCAGCATCGAATCTCGTCGGCGAAGAGGGGCAGGGCTTTGCCATTGCCATGGCCGGGCTTGACGGTGGGCGGCTCAACATTGGCGCCTGTTCGCTGGGCGGAGCGCAGCGCTGCCTCGACGAGGCGATTGCCTACACCAAGGAGCGCAAGCAGTTCGGCAAGGCGATCGCCGATTTCCAGAACACCCAGTTCATGCTGGCCGACATGGCGACCGATCTGGAAGCGGCGCGAGCGCTGCTCTATCTCGCCGCTGCCAAGGTGACTGCCGAAGCGCCCGACAAGACGCGCTTTGCCGCCATGGCCAAGAAACTGTCGACCGAGACCGGCTCAGACATTGCCGACAAGGCGCTGCAATTGCACGGCGGCTATGGCTA
>JBIPOX010000307.1:0-2852 GCA_044378785.1 Novosphingobium sp. | reverse complement strand
GAACTCAGCGAGGAGAACGGCCGGCAGATGTTCGTACCACGAGGCTTCGCGCACGGGTTCGTCGTCCTGTCGGAAACGGCTGATTTCTTCTACAAGTGCGACGGTCCCTACAGCCCGACTGACGAGATCACCGTGCGCTGGTGCGATCCGGCGCTCGGCATCGATTGGCGAGTCGACACCCCCCAGGTGTCGGCCAAGGACGCAGCCGCTCCCCTGCTCTCGGAGATACCGAACCTTCCCCGGTACGAGGGCTGACGTTGCGTATTCTCGTTACCGGCGTGACGGGTCAGGTCGGATCGGCACTGGCAACGAAGCTGGCGGCCTTCGGAACCGTGGTGCCCGCCGACCGCTCGGTTCTCGACCTGACGCGACCGCAGGATATCGCATCGCGTCTCGACGAGATTGCGGCGGACGTCATCGTGAATCCGGCCGCCTACACGGCGGTCGATCGTGCCGAAGACGAACGCGATCTCGCCTTCCTCGTGAACGCCGAAGCCCCGCGAGCCCTGGCGCAGTGGTCGGCCCGGCGAGGGGTCCCGCTGCTGCACTTCTCGACCGACTATGTCTACAGCGGCCGCGGAAGCACCCCTTGGAAGGAAAGCGACGAGACCGGCCCGCTTTCGGTTTACGGCGCCAGCAAACTGGCTGGCGAGGCCGCCATCCGCGAAGTTGCCGGCCCCCATCTCATCGCCCGGACATCGTGGGTTTATGCCCCGACGGGCAGCAACTTCCTGCGCACCATCGTGCGACTGGCCCGGGAACGCGAGGAACTGCGCATCGTCGCGGATCAGATCGGAGCCCCGACGTCGACCGCCATCATTGCGGATGCGCTGGCGGCCTTCTGCGCGTCGCCAGGAGGGCTTGCTTCGGTCATCGAACGCACGGACGGCCTCGTCCACGTCGCCGCCGCGGGCAGCACCAGCTGGCATGGCTTCGCAACGTCCATCATAGAAGGCCTGCGGGCGCGAGGCGTTCCATTGAAAGTGGAACGGGTCACCGCGATCGGCACGGCCGACTTTCCCACCAAGGCGCAGCGTCCGATCAATTCGCGCCTCGACTTGTCAAAGCTGTCGCAGGTCCTGGGGCGCTCGACGCCGGACTGGTCGGTCGGCCTCACCACCGTGCTGGACGATCTCGCTGCTTCAGGCGTCTAGCGCCTGATCTGATCGCTCGGAACGATCACGGTATAAACGACGGTATGCTTCGTGCCTAAAGTCTGCTTCGTGCCGATCTGGTATCCGCTGGAACAGTACGCCACCTCCCGCCTGAGGGCGAAGAGCGTGGTCGACCTGATACGTCACGACCCGCGCTGGGAGGTCGAACTGGACTACAGGGACGATGCCGACATTGCAGTCATCGTCCAGCTCTGCAGCGACCGGACGCTCGAGGAGATCAACAGGAATCGCGACCAG
This sequence comes from Novosphingobium sp., assembly GCA_044378785.1. Lineage (GTDB taxonomy): Bacteria > Pseudomonadota > Alphaproteobacteria > Sphingomonadales > Sphingomonadaceae > Novosphingobium. Next base: position 1,440 of record JBIPOX010000307.1, on the reverse strand, counting down.
GTGGTAGTCTATGACATCTGTGATCGGTTCTTCGCGACGGACAGCATCTTCAGGACCGACGAAGGTGTTCTGCATTCGCAAAGCCGCTGCCTTGAAGTCATCGATCGCGCCGATGTGCTGATCGTCCCGACTCGACAGTTGAAAGCCGAGCTCAACAGCTTGTTCCCTGCGAAGCCGTGCGTGCACCTGCCCGAACTCGTCGACTACGGCGCGACGCCTGGTCCTGCGAGCCCGGCTGATTCCCGACGCTTCGTCTGGTTCGGCCATACAACGCGCGGCAACTTCGAGAGCGTGCGCTGGATGATCGATCACCTCAGGTCGGCGCACGGCTATCAGCCGGTCCTCGTCACCAACCCGTCCACGCTCCGCCGCCGCTATCCGGCCTATGCCGATTTCTGCACAGAGTGGTCCGGCGATACCGTCAGGTCGGAACTGGCCGCCGCGGCGCTTTGCATCGTGTCACACTCTCCAGCGGAGCCCTTCAAGAGCCCCAATCGCTTTGCGACGGCGATGACCCAGGGCGTCCCCACCCTGGCAAGCGGATCGCCGGCCTGTGACGAGATTCTCGTGGCGGCCGGGTATCCTCAATTTTCCGTAAGCACCACGCTCGACGTGGATCGTGCCCTCGAGTTCATGGCCGATCCCGCGCGGCGCAACCTCTATGTGGCGGACGTGCAACGGGAGATATGGCGACGACATGCTCCCGAGGTCGTGCGCGACGCCTATGTCGGGCTCTTCGAACGAATCCTGCCCGACAGCGACAACTACTGATCGCCTGCCGACCTCGCAGTCATCTCTCCCGGTCGAGAAACCATTGCCATGTTGCCTGCAGACCCGCTTCCAGTCCGGTTTTCGGCGAGTATCGAAAAGCTCTAGCGGCCTTGGCGATGCTTGTATGGGTTCGCCGGACTTCGCCCGCACGCCAGGAGGCATAGCGTACCTCGAGAGGCCAGTCGGGCCCGATGACACGGCCAACCTTCTCCAACAGCTCCGTGAGGGACGTCGGGCTTCCCGAACCGAGGTGGAAAATACCGGAAGCTTTCACGTCCATTGCCTCGACTATGCCGTCGCACAGGTCGTCGACGAAAACGAAGTCCCGAGCCTGACTTCCATCGCCGTAGATGGTGATCGGCTCGCCGGCCAGGATCTGACGGAACAGATGGGCGATGATGCTGCCTTTGCGCGTCGAATAGGGCCCATAGACGTTGGCGAACCGCATCACGGCCGACGGCAAACCATAGGACCCGGCGAAGGCGTGCGCATAGCCTTCCATCGCCAGCTTCGAGGCGCCATAGGGAGAAGACGGCTTGGGCAGCATGTCCTCATGAATGGGACCGGCTGCATCGCCGAACATGGCGCCCCCCGTCGAAGCCAGCACGACATGCTCGATGCCGGCTTCCCGGGCGGCCAGCAGCACGTTCAGTGTCCCCCGCGCGTTTA
>JBIPOX010000306.1:0-2854 GCA_044378785.1 Novosphingobium sp. | reverse complement strand
AGTCCGGAAAGATGGGCGGAGCCAGAGGGTTTCTGGCGCGATCATCATGAAGCGTGGAAGTGCAGCACGCTCAATCAGCGAGAATACTGCGAGTTGCATGGTCTGCCGCTGAAGCGCTTTGGCAATTGGCGTGACCGGTTCAAGGCCGAGGAGGAAGTGCGCCAGGCAGGGCTGCTGTCCCGTCGCGGCGGGCTTAGTCATATGTCCAGTCATATGACTGGCAGGGAAAATGGGCCGGTATCGACAGGCTACATTCCCTCGGGCCGATCGCTGCCGGAAGCCCGTCGCAACTTCCGGCTGACGGACAAGAGGCGGATAGTGGCAGAAGCAATGGCACCAGGCGCCTCGGTGTCGGGGGTCGCTCGCCGCTACGGGATAGCGCCGCGAGTCTTGTTCCGCTGGAAGCAGGAGCTGGCTCCGCCGCCACCCGAACCGGTGTTCCTGGCTGTGGCCGTGAACGACGGTGCAGGCGAGCAAAGCATGCCGCCTTGGCGCGATCGACTTCGTCCTCGCCGATCCCATCATGGGCGTGGACATTGCCTCGCCGATGCGAAAATCCGCCTGAGCGTGCGCAGCATGGAAGCCATCATGGGCGACAGCGACGATCCGGCTGCGGCGCTGGAAGCGGCGCTGAATTCGGCGACAGCCTGACCTTCAGATCAAGTGGCCCGCTGCCAGCAGAATCGCCACGGCAACGATCCACACCCGGTAGAGCGCCCGCCAGTGCGGCCGCGCATGGCCGACTTCCATGAAGCGGCTTGCCACCACTTGCCCCTTGATCGCGGCGATAGCGAAGAAACCGGCGAGAGCGAGCCGGTGGCCGACCAAGCCTTCGGCCGCAGCGAATGACAAGACTGTCAGCGCGACCAGTCCCAGCCAGGCCAGGCTCAACGTCCGGTCGACCGGCATCATGGCAGGCCCGCCAGATAGAGCAGCGGGAACAGGAACAGCCACAGCAGATCGACGAAATGCCAAAACAGTCCGGTATTCTCAAGTTTAACGAGATAACCAGGGCGAGCACCTTCGGCTCCCGCCCGCGCAAGGCAATGTCCGATGAACACCATGCCTGCCAAAACATGCAGGGAATGGATGAAGGTCAGCAGGAAATAGAAAGAATAGAATGAGTTGGTCACCGGCGTGATCCCGGCGGCGAACTTGCCGGAATATTCCGTCAGCTTGCTCGCGGCGAATAGCGCGCCGCAGACCAGGGCCAAGGTTAGCCGAGCACTGACCTGCCTCACACTGCCCAATCTGGCCGCAGCAACGGCTTCCGCGACGAACAGCGAACTGGTGAGCAGGATCAGGGCATTGATTAGCCCGAAGTTGGGATCGAGGTACGCCTGCGATGCAGCGAACAGGTCCGGCAGGCGCAGCCGCTCGGACAGATAGACGATGAAGAACAGCGAAAAGACGATCATGTCGATGAACACGAATGTCCAGATGCCGTCCGTGCCGGGCTGACGGGCGGCTCCTCCTTTCGGAAGAGCCGCCCGCAACTTGTTGTCTGGCACTGGCTAGGCCGTCACAGCCCGCCCTGATGCATCCGCCTGCGCTTCGGGCGACTTGTAGACGTGCTTGAGCACGTAGACATTGTAGACCAGGAAATAGGCCCAGATCCATGCGCTGAAGATCACCCAGAAGTTCCACATGCCATTCACCGAGAACGGCCCTTCGGGCACGAACGGCATCAAGACCAGAGCCACGAAGCTCGCGCCGATGGCGATCGCGGTCCATCCCGCCCATGCCGGGAATATCGTCTGGCGCTTGTTGAGGATCGTGAACAGCCCCATCGCCACCATCTGCATGGTGGTGATCATGTAGGTGCAGTCAAAGATGAACCAGGTGAAGGTGTGGACCATCTTGATGATCTCGGGAGAGACCTGGCCGACCAGCACCGAGCAGGCTGCCCACATTGCCGAGCAGAAGGCGAACAGCCAGCCCGTAAGGATGCCGCCGGCCAGTTCCATCATGCTGAGCACGCCGAAGCTGCCGTCTTCCTGGCGCATCAGCCGGGCGACCACGATCGACCACAGCGTATAGAACAAGCCGACGGTAGCCGCCGCGATCATGCCCGGACCGATACTGGGGTATTTGCCGTAGTATTCCGAAACAAGCTGTTCGGGGGTCATCGCCATCATGTTGGGCGGCGGGATATTGTGGCCCATCACTGCCCAGAAATAGATCATGGTGACAATAAAGATCGGTCCGCACCAGGCGAGGCTGCGTTCGATAGCCCTTGTTGACTATTCCTCCATACTCCCCTCCTCTTTCGGCTACACAGTCAAGCAGCCACCACTTTCGACTTCTCCGGCAGACTGACCCGCGGTGCAACTTCCTTGGCGCAGAGTTCGAGCGAGTAGAACCACTCGCCGGGATCGTCGTAATAATCATGCGATTCGATCTGCAGCGTGCCCCAGCCGCCGCACTTCTCGAACAGGTGGTTGAGCTTGTCGACCACCGTATCGGGCGAGCCGACAATGAAAACCTTGTCGACCAGGAACTCAAGATCGGCCTTCAGCGGATCGATGCCGTGGTCCTTGGCGAAGCCGTCCATCATGCCAAAGCGCCGCCAAATCGGGATCAGATATCGGTTGAAGCAATAACCGATCGGGCCTTCCATCACCCGGCGCTTGGCCTCGGCATCGGTATCGGCGCAAAAAATAGTGTGCGACACCGCATGGCGCTGGCGATCGGGGGTGAAGCCCGCCTTGATGTTGGCCTCGGAATAGATCTCCCAGTGACGCTTGAGCGCATCGAGCCCCGAATAAATCGACACCGGCTTGAAATTGCGCTCGCCAGCGAGGCGCATCGAGGGCGAATTGGGGCTGAAGCCCGTGACTGCAAATTCAGGGAA
>JBIPOX010000365.1:0-2864 GCA_044378785.1 Novosphingobium sp. | reverse complement strand
CACAGGTGTTGTAGTACCAAATGGCAGTAAAGTGTCTTTGTATGTGGATGGCACTGACGTCATCCCTGCAATAAATTCACTGCCTTTATCTGCTACTACCACGGTAAAACTACCTACTACAGACGGTAGTAACGGGTCCTTATTGTCTACAAACGGAACGGGTGTGCTGAGCTGGGTCCAAGTTGCCCCAGGCGTTAACAACATTGGCTACCAATCAATTCCACAGAACATCAGAAATGACAACTACACGTTGCAGCTTTCTGACTCTGGCAAACACATATTCCACCCTGCTGCGGATACAACAGCTAGAACCTGGACAATCCCCGCCAATTCAAGCGTAGCCTTTCCAATAGGCACCGCCATTGGCTTTATAACGGATGCAGGTGCAGGCGCTATTACTATTGCTATTAACTCCGATACGTTAATTGCGGCAGGCACAGGCTTGACAGGTAGCCGGACTTTAGCTACAAATAGCATTGCAACAGCAATCAAGATTACCAGCACTAGCTGGATTATCAGTGGGGTTCTATTAACATGAGTGGCATTCTGCAAATGGTTTTTGCAGCTACATCGGGTTCTGGCCCGATTAATACCGTTGCGCCTGTTGTAACAGGCACGGCACAGGTACGTCAGACTCTTTCATGTACTCAAGGCACATGGGTAAGTCCTACTCCTATTTCAGGTTATGCCTATCAATGGCAACACGGAACTACTAATATTCCAGGGGCCACGTCCAGTACATATACGATTAGCTATCTGTATTCAGGTGAAACCATACGTTGTATTGTTACGGCAACCAGTTCAAGTGGCTCTACAGGCTTTCCAAGTAATGCCTCTGCTGCTGTTGCGGCAACTACACCATTGGCTCCTACTATCGGTACCGCAACTTCTCCGACCAATACGTCGGGCTTAGTTCAGTTTGTACCTAATTCGGACAACGGCGGTTCAGTGGTCACGTCCTACACGGCTACATCTTCTCCAGGCGGTATAACTGGAACAGCGGCGGGCACGCCTATTACCGTTAATGGTTTGACTACTGGAACATACTATAACTTCACTGTATACGCTACCAACTCTGCAGGTAACAGCCCCTCAAGTGGCGTAAGTAATGATATCTTACCGGGCGCAAGTGCACCTGCTAATACCGTTGCACCAAGCATATCAGGTACGGCTCAGGCTCACCAGTATCTGTCTTCTTCCACAGGTAGCTGGACAGGTATTCCTACTCCTACGTATTCTTACCAATGGCAGGAAGCTGGAGGCACTAACATTCCGGGAGAAACAGGAAGCAGCATATACCTTATGGGATATAACGTAGGCACTGTCGTTAGATGCAGAGTAACCGCAACTAACGTAGGAGGGTCTGCCATAGCCTATACTGCGTATAGCTCTACTATTACCGCAAATACTCCATTAGCACCCTATGGAGTATCCGCATCTTATACCGAGACACCTACCCCAAGAGTTGGGGTAACTTTTTACCCAAGTGACAATGGCGGCTCCGCGGTAACGCAATATACGATAAAAGGACGTGACGCAGGTGGATTCGTATTTACTACGCAAACAACTACTTCAACTAATGACGTGAGCGTTCCATTTCAATATGGTGCCGATATATATTACACCGTAACTGCTACTAATAGTATTGGAACCAGTACCGACAGCTCCCCAAGCAATACCTTATATATAACTCGCCCAGTGGTATACAACTTATTATTTATGGTGGCGGGTGGCGGCGCTGGCGGGTCCAATAGGGCCGGTGGTGGTGGAGGCGGTCGAGTATGGGACTATGATTCCTCTATGTACGTAGGTCAAGTATATACGGTTAGTGTAGGTGCAGGAGGAACTTCCGTTGCAAATGCTAATGGAGGTAATGGTGGATCCACCACCTTTACAGGCATGGGAGTAAGTATAAGCATAGCAGGCGGTGGCGGTGGCGGTAAGATAGCTGTAGGAGGTAACTCTGGAGGGTCAGGAGGCGGAGCAGGATTCCCTAGCACCGTAGGACTATCAGGAGGCGCTGCTAGTGGCAGTTATGGCGCTGGGTTTGCTGGAGCAGATGCCTATGTCACTACCGGAGGCGGAGGCGGGGCATCTGAGACACCTTACTCCCCTACAGGAAGTGGTGCAAGCGGTACGGGGGGAAGCGGAGGCCAAGGAATAACCTTTGATAATGTCATAATTAGTATGCCTGTATGTGGATCAGGGGGTGGAGGCGGAGGCGGCACTACTGCAGGAGGCCCAGGTGGATCCAATGCCGGAGCAGGGGGTAAAAGTGGTGTTGCAGGGGGTAGCGCTGGTCCATACTATGGTGGCGGTGGTGGGGGCGGCGGTGCCAGCACCTCTATTAAAGGGGGGAATGGAGGAAGCGGTGTATTCATTTTAATGGTACCTACTGCAGATTATACGGGCGTCGTTACAGGAGCAGTTGTCTCTACTAATGCGGGCTACACCATTATGGAATTCTATACTTCAGGGACCTATACAGCATGAGTCACTTCGCACAAGTAGAAAATGGTATTGTTATTAATGTCCTTGTAATTGAGCAAGAAGTCATAGACACGGGTCTTTTTGGCGATCCGTCGTCCTGGGTCCAAACATCTTATAACACGTCTGGTAATGTGCATTACGGTCAAGATGGCTTGCCTGATGGGGGCGTTGCACTTCGAGCTAATTATGCTGGCGTGGGCTTTACCTACGATGCAGATAACGATGTGTTTTATCCACCCAAGCCGGAATACGCTTCATGGACCTTGAACCACGAAACATGGACCTGGGAAGCCCCTGTACCAATGCCTGTAGACGAAACAGGGGAACAGGTATATTACTGGGATGAAGAGTCATTATCTTGGAGGGAGTATGTA
>JBIPOX010000305.1:0-2874 GCA_044378785.1 Novosphingobium sp. | reverse complement strand
GCTGGCCCGGGAGGCGACGAGATAGGCCGCAGCAGACACCTTGTGAATCTCGCCGCGTCCGGCCTGAGTCAGCTCCATGTTATCGCACATCGTCAACGCCTTGTGCAGATAGGTTCGCGCCGTTTCGACCTGCGCATACATGTCCGCCAGCTTTGCCTGGATCATCTGGAACTGGCCGATCGGCTGACCAAACTGCACCCGCGTTCTGGCATGATCGAGCGCGAGATCGAGCGCACGCTGTGCCGGGCCAATGCACAGCGGCGCGGAGAGCAGCCGCTCGACATCGAGCCCGCTCATCATGACCGCGATACCCCGGTTCTCCTCGCCGATCAGGTTCTCGACCGGAACCTCGCAATCCTCGAACACCAGCTCGCCGGTCGGGCTGCCGCGAAAGCCCATCTTGTCGAGCTTCTGCGCGACCTTGAAGCCCGGGAACCGGCTTTCGACGATGAAGGCGCTGACCCCCTTTGAGCCGAGTTCCGGCGCGGTCTTGGCATAGACAAGGAACAGGTCGGCGACCGGACCGTTGGTTATGTAGATCTTGCCGCCGTTGAGCACATAGCGGTCGCCATCGCGTCGAGCAGTGGTGCGCATCGAGCCGATCGCGTCGGAACCTGCGCCTGGCTCGGTCATGCCAAGGCCGCCCATCAGCTCGCCGGCGCACATTTTCGGCACGTAGCGCCTGCGCTGCTCGTCGTTGCAATTGCGGTAGAGCGCATCGAGGCACAGGTTCTCGTGGCTGGTCCAGCTGAAGGCGAAGGCCGGATTGGCGTAGGCCATTGCCTCGCCCATCATCCCTGCCGCAAGATAGCTCAGCCCCTGCCCGCCCCAGTCCTGCGGAACGGTCAGGCCGAGCAGGCCCATCTGCGCCAGCGCCCGGAATTCCTCGGCCGGCCACCATTCCTCGTCGTCCATCTTCTGCTGCAACGGCCACAGCCGCTCCATGAAATAGCGCGACGAATAATCGACCAGCGACTCGATCTCTTCGAGCGAGAGCTCGGCTTGGGCGCTCACGGCAAACCTTTCCTAACCGGCGATCATCTGGCCGCCATCGACCTGGAGGATCTTGCCGGTAACATAGCTGGCTTCGTCGCAGGCGAGAAACCGCACGACCCTTGCGATCTCCTCGGGCTGTCCGATCCGCCCCAGAGGCGCGCCCGCGATCAGCCGCCTGGTCGCCTCTTCGCCCCAGGCGCGCTCCGCATCGGCACCCATTTCGGTCGCAGTCAATCCGATCGAAACAGCGTTGGCGCGGATGCCATGGCGGCCCTCTTCCTTGGCGACAACCCGGATCAGGGCATCGAGCCCGGCCTTGGCCGCTGCCGCTTGCCCGCCACGTGGCTGGCATGCCTGCGCCGCAATCGAGGAGACGGCCACAATCGAGCCTTTCTTGCGCTCGTGCATATGGCGCACACAGGCAGCAAGCACGTGGAAGAAGCCGGTGAGGTCCGCATCGAGAAAGCCTGTCCATTCCCCGGCACTAAGCGAGCGGATCGGCTTCCACACGGTATAGGCCCCGGCGCAGTGGGCCAGCACGTCGATTGCGCCAAAATGGCCGATCGTCTCGGCCACTGCCGCTTCGACTGCCGCTGGATCGGTAAGGTCGGCCCGGATGACCAGCGCCTTGCGACCTGCCGCCTGCACGGCCAGCGCTGCCTCGTCCACGGGTGCGCGATTTGAGCGGTAAAGCAGCGCGCAATCATGACCGTGCGCGGCCATTTCGGCCGCCACTGCCTTGCCGACCCCGCCGCTCGCTCCGGTTATCAGCACCACTGGCGCTGGCTCGCTCATCGCTGGTTCCATCCTGTCTTGCCTCGCGCGGCGCGATATGACACGAGCGCGTTGCATTTCAAACCAAATCGACAGGGAGACCGCGATGGCCTGGGGAAACTACGAATTCATCGAAGCGACCCTTGAAGAGCGCGTCCTGACCATAGCGCTCAATCGTCCCGAAGCGGGCAATGCGACCAACCAGGGCTTGCACAGCGAGCTTTCGCGCGTCTTCATCGAGGCCACGCATGACACCGCAATCGACATCATCGTCCTGACCGGCAAGGGCAAACTGTTCAGCGGCGGCGGCGACATCGCCTATCTCGATTACATGACCCGTGACACCGACGAGTTCGACCGGACCGTGGCCGAAGGACGCCAGATCGTCTACTCGATGCTCGATTGCGAAAAGCCGATCATCGGCAAGATCAATGGCCATGCAGCAGGACTTGGCGCGACGCTGGTGGTGCTGTGCGACATCACCTTTGTCGCCGATCACGCCAAGATCTCCGATCCGCACGTTAAGGTCGGCCTGACCGCAGGCGATGGCGGCGCGTTCATGTGGCCCAACCTGATCGGCTATGCCCGCGCCAAGGAATACCTGATGACCGGCAAGCCGATTGGCGCAAAAGATGCCGAACGCATCGGCCTGATCAATCATGCCGTGCCGCTCGAGGAGCTCGATGCGCGGGTCGACGAATTTGTTCGCGAACTGGCCGCAGGTGCGCAAATGGCAATCCGGTCGACCAAGATGACCATCAACATCGGCCTCAAGCAGCTTGCTCACGCGGCAATGGAAATGGGCACGGCGATGGAGCGGCTGACCAATCGCTCAGCCGATCACCGCGCCGCCACCGCCGCGATGTTGCGCAAGGAAACGCCCGTTTTCGGGAAGAAGTAAGCCGACGATGTCAGGCCTCGCCTTGCCCGCCTTGCCGCTGCCGCTGCTGATCCTCGATCACGCGCGCGAGCATGGCGACGCAATCGCGATCCGGCAAAAGCGAGGTGACGACTGGATTGAGCTGACCTGGGCTGGCTATGCTGCGCGGGTCCGTGCTTGCGCGGCGGGGCTTGCCACACTGGGCTTTGCAGCACCACTCCACA
>JBIPOX010000387.1:0-2883 GCA_044378785.1 Novosphingobium sp. | reverse complement strand
CTTAACAGAGCAGCAGGTGGAATTATGCAAAAAAGCAGCCCTCGTAATTGTGGAGATATCAGAATGAAACACACCAAAACAGCAACAGCAGTCAAAATCAGCATAACTTCGAAGCTTGACGGGATCAGATCCTGGTCATTACAGGCCCTTGATACCTGCCCTGGCAGTATTGAAAGCCCTGGGGTATTGGTTGACGCATGCAAGGGCTGCTATGCCACCACAGGTAATTATCGATTCCCTAACGTGAAAGCCCCCAGGGAATTCAACAGGATTGACTGGCAGCGCATAGACTGGGCTGATGATATGGTGCAGGCACTGGCAAGGGATAGCCATTTCAGGTGGTTTGATAGTGGAGACATGTACACCCTGCCACTGGCTGAAAAGATCCTTGAGGTTATGCAGCGCACCCCATGGGTTAAGCACTGGCTACCTACCCGCATGCATAAATTCCCTAAATTCAGGCAGGTTTTAACAGCCATGGCTGCATTGTCGAATGTATCGGTTAGGTTTAGCAGTGACAGCATAGACGGCACGTTTACCCGTGGTTTACATGGTTCCGTTATTGTGGCTGACAGCGACAGCCTGCCTAAAGGGGTAACACTGTGCAGGGCTTACGAAAACGCAGGCCAGTGCAGCGGCTGCCGTGCCTGCTGGGATAAAAAAGTAAAGGTTATCGCATACCCAGCGCATGGCAAGAAAATGTATAAAGTAATCCAATTGAAGCAGGTGGCAGCATGATAGATAAAACCGATAAACCCGTTATGGTGGCCTGCATTGTGGCTGCTGTGTTTTTAATCATTTTTATATCTATGGGGTATTGATATGCAAAAACGTATGATCGCAAAATACGCAGGTATTGATTCACGCACTGGCTACCCGATCAGGGCAGGCGATGAAATAATTTATGACACTGAAACCAGAAAAGCATACATAACTGACGAAGATGAAAACCGTTTAATGTTTCAGTCAACCGATAGGTATGTGTCTAATGTGCTGAATATCGGGGGCAGGGATTACTATCGGAACAAAGCAGGCAGGTGCATCGATGCGCCATGCTGTGGCTGTTGCACAATCTAAGGGGATATTATGAAATTTGCATTTATTCCTAAAGCAGTTTATGTCATAGGCCAGGTCATTAAAGTACATGGTCAGGATATGGTTATCGACAGTTTTACCGATTCAGGAAAGAATCTAATTGTGCATCCGTTACATGGTTTGCCACGCTTTATCATTTGCATTTGCACGGATGCGGAGGATATAACCCTATGACATTCGATCAATTTCATGCACTGGCAGCACTGGCACGGTTAAAAGAAAGCGGTAAAGCTTGGCGTAGTGCTTGGCTGTTTTTTGTACATAAGCAAACCCAGCAGGATGCAGCCCAGCAGGCAGGATGCAGGCAGTCTACAGTTAGCGCAGCAGTGCGTAAGATCAGGGCAGCGCAGCGACTGGCTAACCATGGTGCAGATAGGCACTGACAGCAGATAAACCCTTACAGCCCCTTAATTGGGGTTTTTTTATGCCTGCTTACAATGCGGGCCATGCAGCCAGTACCGATAACCTTACCCAAAAAGCCTAAGATCAGGCAAAAAGAGAAAGCCCCTGATCTGCGACATTTCGCAGTGGTTCCATTCAGGGCAATTACTGACAGATCAATTACTGAAATGCAGCTAAGGGTTTTACTTATGCTGTGTGCCTACAGTAACAGGGCAGGGCTGACATGGGTGGGCCTGCAACGGATAGCAGATCATTTTAAAATCAGCCTAAACAGGGCAGCAGTGCATACAAGGGCTTTGATTAAAGCAGGGTATGTGAAGGTCATCTACTACGGGTTTAAAGGTGAAAGAGCGCATACCAGGCAGGTCATATATAAGTCAGATCTGACACTGGCTGACATTATTGGGATAACAGGTGAATCAGCGCCATTCATGCAGGAAAATCAGCAAACTACAGGGCCAAAAGGGGAAACCATGGGAAAACGTAAGCAGGTGAAAGTAACTGACCCAGCGGTTAGTAATCTGGAATTGACAGATAGTCATCAGAGTATAGATGAAATGACAATTGAGAGAATGAGAAAGGCAGTAGGCACTGAAATATTCGAAGCAGCGCAGCAGCAGGCAGGGGCAACAGCGACAGTGGCTGACATCGAAGCAGTACTGGCTAGAATGTTAACCTAAGCAGTAGCATCTAGGGGTTGACTTTATACAACGGGCATTATGTTAAGCGAGTACTACTACAGTTTTGCGCTGGCTGGCGGTAGGTATGCTTACAAGTGTCTGTAATACTTCTAGCTCAAGATCGACCCTTGCCCCCCACCCGCCCCCACCTTACCGTAGGGGTGCCTCACTCAAATTTTTTCTAAGATTTAGCCTGGTAGCTAATTGCTGATAGACAAAGGTGCTGGATGGAGTCGGTTGTTTTTAGATGTATTTATGCTGATCAACAACCTATTATTGGCTATGTAGTTTTATTTTTGCGCGGAGCGGCTACCCGATATATACAGCGGGTTAGAAAAAATTAATGCTGATGCTACTGTGTGTGGGTATGCTGCCAAGTTCGGTCAGGGTTTCGCCTGTTTGCTGAGAATCACCCCATACCTGGAAGACATTGAGTCCACAAGTATGTTCCTGCTGCCATTACTGGCCCACAAGATCAGCACCTAAAGTCGGTCATAACCTTTGAGGAGTAGCCCTCTTGGGTTGCGTCGGGTAGCGGTACGGATACCCCACAGCCATAGTGTCCTAGAACTTAAATCCTTTGTCAAGCGATCTCAAGACTTTATTTGCTTGGTGTTTGCCCTTAGCTTTTGCTACAGCTACCTTACGCTTGTTGGTCAAACCTTTCTTGGCTATCTTCTCTTGGGCAAGCGTTTGCGCTAATTCA
>JBIPOX010000303.1:0-2889 GCA_044378785.1 Novosphingobium sp. | reverse complement strand
AAAGGTTCGCTCAGGCTTGACGCCCCGGTCTATCCTCGCGCTGCGCGGCTAGCCGACCGCAGGTACGATGATCGAGTCCCCTTGAGCTTATATTACGCTCTCGGTCCAATAATTCCAAGCGTCTGCCCAAAGTCCCGTAATTACGCAAAGCAATCACGATATTGCCAGGGCTACCCGGTTGCAGATGCGGTGCAGACGCTGCGCCCACTCGTTCTGCCCGGCGGCATCAGCGATCAGGTCCTGCCTGATCTCGATGTAGAGATAGGGGCGCCCTTCGCTCTCGACATGGCGTTCGATCGCCGCGTTGTATTGCTTGCCCGAATAGGGAAGCTGATCGCCGACGATCAGCCCCTCGGCCTCGAGCAGTGGCTGCGCGGCGCGCGCGCCGCGATCGTCCTCGTCATAGAGCAGGCCGCAATGCCAGGGGCGCAGTTCGTCGGGCGCGCTGGCGAGTGCCGGGGTGTAGCTGTGCAGGATCAAGACCAGCGCGGGCGGGCTGGCTTCGAGCAATTCGGTCAGCTTGGCGTGAAACGGCCGGTGAAACCGGGCAAGCCGCGCCTCGCGGTCGATCCCCAGGTTGCCGGGAATCGCCTGACCATCGCTCGCCTCGGGGATCGCCGCCGGATCGTCCTCGCGCCGGTTGGTGTCGCAGACCAGACGGCTGACATTGCCAAGCAGGGCAGCGGTCCCGGCGTTGTGCGCCATGATCTTGGCGATACCCTCGACCCCGATGTCGAGCGCGATATGCTCGTGCATCATCGCCGGATCCACACCCAGCACAATATCGTCCGGCACCCGGTTGCTGGCATGGTCGGCGACCACCAGAAGTCCGCCGAAGCGCGGCGTGCCAAGCATGCGCCAGGCCTCATGGTTCATCGCAGCGCCCCCGTCATCAGCCACCAGCCCCGGCCCGAGCCGACGATCTGCCGCGCCGCCGCGTTGCGCGCCTCGACGCTGTCATAGAGTCCGAAACAAGTCGCCCCCGATCCCGACATGCGCGTCAGCCAGGGCGCGGTTTCGCTCAGGGCAGCAAGCACGTCGGCGATGGCGGGGCACAAGCCGATCGCGGGCGCTTCTAGGTCGTTGCGCCCGGCAAGCGCAATCTCGCGCACTGTGCCAGAGGGCATTTCGCCGCGATCGAGAGTGTCCCAGGCCTTGAACACCGGTCCGGTCGCCAAAGCCACACGCGGATTGACCAGCAGGACTGGCGCACCGACGAGATCGCTCGCCAGCGGCTCCAACTCGGTCCCGGTGCCGCGCCCGATGCAGGTCTCGCTGGCGACGCATGCCGGCACGTCGGCACCGAGCGCCGCGGCGCGCTGCGCCCAGTCATCGGGCAGGCCATGCATGCGCCGCACCATGCGAAAGATCGCTCCGGCATCGGCCGATCCCCCGCCCAGACCGGCTGCGACCGGCAGGTTCTTCTCCAGCGTCACGGTCCACGGCTCGCGGCGCGGCAGCACCGCCAGCGACCGGGCGACGAGATTGTCGAAGGGGTTGTCGATAGCCTTTGCGAACTCACCAAAGGTGCTCACCTCGTCGCGCACTCCGGGTCGCGCGACCAGCAGATCGCCGGCATCGACAAAGGCGAACAGCGATTCCAGCTCGTGGTAGCCATCGTCCCGGCGCCTGCGCACATGCAGCGCGAGATTGATCTTGGCAAAGGCAGTCTCGATCATGGCCGCGAGCCATAGCTTGCTTTTCCGCCGGTGTCCGCCAAAGCTTGGGGGAATTTGTCGATAGCGATAGCGATAGGGCTGAGGCGACAGGCGACAGGAGGACCGGCGCGATGACCTTTCCCCAAGCAGTGCACATGGATTTTGGCTGGGATGACCCGCGCGTCATCCGCGATTTCGATTTGTCGGACCCTGCCCGCCCGATCGACAATGTCACGCTTGTCGTCGGCGGCGATGCCGCGACGGGCCGGGTCGATTTCATCACCAAGTGGAAACCAGGCCACTATTGCACCTATCATCGCCATCTCGGCGAGACGGTATCGGTAGTGCTGGCAGGCGAACACTGGGTCGAAAGCGAAGACGGCTCGCTGAGGTGCCGACCGCCCGGCAACTATGCCCGCACCGCGGCTGGAGAGCGCCATCGCGAATTTGCCGGGCCGCACGGCTCGACCGTATTCTTCAGCATTCACAGCCCGCAAGGCGGCGCATTCCAGTCGCTCGATGCAGCCGGACAGCCGGTTAGCGAGGGCTCGACCATCGCGCAGCTGGTCTCGCGGCTCGACGGTTAGGGATCGCGCACCAGCCGGAAGCCAAAGCTCGAATAGCGCAACGACGGGATCGAGGCGAACCGGCTCGCCGAGCGCAAGCGGCCAGGCTGGCGGAAGTCGCCCTCGATCTTCTTCTCGATGTTGAACCACGAGCCCGAACGGCGCACCCGCATCGCGCAATTGCCGCTCATCCACGCCGAACCATCGGTCGGTGCGCCGTCATAACTGGCATTGTAGCAATCGGCGAGCCAGATCCAGACATTGCCTGCCATGTCGAACAGGCCGAAGGGATTGGGCGGGAAAGTGCCGCCCGGCGTGGTCGAGCGCCCGCCCGGCTGGCCCGGCTGTCCATCGACATTGGCGCGGCCCGGTTCCCACTTCTCGCCCCAGTAATAGGCAGTGGAGGTGCCGCCGCGCATGGCGTGTTCCCACTCTGCCTCGCTCGGCACGCGATAGCGCTGCCCGGTCTTTGCGCTCAGCCATGCGGCATATGCAGTGGCGTCGTGAAAATTGATGCAGGTAACGGGGTGATCGTCGGTCTGTTCGAAGCCCGGCGTGCGCCAGTCGCCCTCGGGCTCCCATGTCATGCCGCCGGTGCCTTCAAGGTTGCAGCCCTTGGCCTCGTATCCCGTTTCGGCGACAAATTGGGCGAACTCGCCTCGGGT
>JBIPOX010000302.1:0-2899 GCA_044378785.1 Novosphingobium sp. | reverse complement strand
TATTGGCGTCATTGGGATCGAGCGTTTCGCTAAACGTATCGATCCCCTCATCGCGCATGGTCGCAATGATCCGTTCGATCGCGGTCTGGTAACGGACCAGCAATTCGCCCGAAATCACGTTCGGCACCACGACAAATCCCTGGTCGGCAATTTGCCGCGACAAGGCAGCAAGATCGATAGTCGCTTCCATTCAGTCCTCCCCCTGCCCCAGATACACCCGCAGGAACTCCGCAGCAAACTGCGCGAACCGCCCATCCGCGATAGCCTCGCGCATCGCCTGCATCAGGGCCTGATAGAACGACAGGTTGTGCTCGGTCATCAGCACGGCCCCGAGCATCTCGCCGGACTTGACGAGGTGGTGCAGGTAGGCGCGGCTGTAACTGGCGCAGGTGGGACAATCGCACCGCTCGTCGAGCGGACCCGAATCCTCGGAAAAGCGGGCATTGCGCAGGTTAAGTGACCCGGCCCAGGTAAAGGCCTGGCCATTGCGGCCCGACCGGCTCGGCAGCACGCAATCGAACATGTCGACCCCGCGCGCGACCGCGCCGACGAGGTCGTCGGGCTTGCCTACCCCCATCAGGTAGCGGGGCTTTTCGGCCGGAAGCTGCCCCGGTGCGAAATCGAGCGTCGCGAACATCGCTTCCTGCCCCTCGCCGACCGCGAGCCCGCCAATCGCATAGCCATCGAAGCCAATGCCGCTCAGCGCCTGCGCGCTGTGCCCCCGCAGTTCCTCGTCGAGCCCGCCCTGCTGGATGCCGAACAGCGCGGCGCGCCCGGCATGCTCGCCGCCAGCATCGAAGGCATCGCGGCTGCGCCTGGCCCAGCGCATCGACATTTCCATCGAGCGGGCGATCACATCGCGCGGCTGATCGGCGCGCGGGCACTCGTCGAAGGCCATGACGATGTCCGAGCCGAGCAGGCGCTGCACTTCCATCGAACGCTCGGGGCTGAGCATGTGACGCGAGCCGTCGAGGTGGCTGGCAAAGGTCACACCCTCCTCGGTGATCTTGCGCAGAGCAGACAGGCTCATCACCTGGTAGCCGCCGCTGTCGGTCAGGATCGGGCGCGGCCAGTTCATGAAACGGTGCAGGCCGCCAAGCCGGGCAACCCGCTCCGCGCCGGGTCGCAGCATCAGGTGATAGGTATTGCCGAGCAAGATATCCGCGCCGGTCGCGCGCACCGCCTCGGGCTTCATCGCCTTGACTGTCGCAGCCGTGCCTACCGGCATGAAGGCAGGCGTGCGGATCTCTCCGCGCAGCATGGAGATCACGCCAGTGCGCGCCTTACCGTCGGTGGCGTCGATGGTGAAAGAAAAGCGCTCGGCCATGTGGCCAGCGCCTAGCCGCTCATGCGTCAGGGCACCAGCCTCTGGCTTCGTCAGATTGCGAGTTGCGCGCCTGCGCGCAAGGTCGCATTGCAGGCGCGATGCTTGAACCATGGCTTTACCCCGCGCTCACCGCTGTCGCCATGCTGACCGGCTTCGTCGATGCGATTGCAGGAGGCGGTGGCCTGATCATGGTCCCCGCGCTGATCCACGCCGGGCTGCCGCCGCACATCGTGCTTGGCACCAACAAGGCCGGATCGATGTTCGGCACGGCAATGGCAGCCTGGCGTTATCGCAAGGCCGGACTATACCGGATCCGCCCCAACCTGCCGCTGGTTGCCGTTGTCTTCGCAGGAGCCCTGCTCGGCACGCTGATGATCCAGCAGCTCGATGCCCGGGTGCTCGAACTGGTAGTGCCGCTGCTGCTGATTTCGGTCGCGCTCTACACGCTGCTGTCCCGCCGGATGAACGATACCGACAGCCACGCCCGGCTTGGCGAGCGCGGCTATGCCCCGGTCGGCGGCGCGATCGGCTTTTACGACGGGTTCTTTGGCCCCGGCACTGGCCAGTTTTTTACGGCAACGCTGGTTGGCCTCAGGGGCCTTGGCCTGACCCGCGCGACCGGCCTGACCAAGCTGCTCAACCTCACCAGCAATTTCGCCAGCGCGATTGCCTTTGCTGCGGGCGGGCAAGTGCTGTGGACGCTGGCGGCCTGCCTTGCCGCCGGCTCGATTGCCGGTGCCTGGCTAGGCGCGCACAGTGCCACCAGGCTGGGCGCAAAGCTGATCCGCCCGCTGCTGATCACGGCCAGCCTTGGCCTTACCGCCAAGCTGGTGTGGGACTGGTTCGCCGGTTAACCAGCACGCCTCACCCTCACCGCGCGCTGATCGTCACGTCCGCGATTGACCCGTTGCGAAACTGGAAACCCGGCGTATGCTCGTGCGGATAGGGGCCGGCTGCCGAGCCGCGATCGATCCCGACATCGAAAGTCTCGTCGATCGTATAGATCGCAGGCGGACTGTGCTCGATCCGCCCTTCGCTGACCAGCGCATCGTCGACATAGAGCTTGAGCGTGACCGGCTGGGCAAGACCCGGCCCCTCATAGTCAAACGCCATCCTCAGCCGGTATTGCCCTTCCGCCAGCGGCTGCTTGCATTTGAGCACCCGGGTCTCGCCGGAGACGAGGCGATAGGCGAAGGTCGGGCAAGCTGACTCGTCGAGATAGAGCGACCAGCCCGCGCTCGCGCCGCCAACCGCAGCGATCACGCCTTTCGCGCCCGCGCCCGCCTTGACGTTGGCGACGACTTGCCAAGAGCGGTTGAAGGTCATCGGCAGCGACGATTCGGGCACGCCGATCGCGCCCTCGTGATAGGTGATGCTGGTCCTGCCCGCATTGAGCTGCGGCAGCTTGCGCGCTTCGGCATAAGAGTAATTCTGGAGCGGCAGCACCGAATTCTTCAGCGCCTCGGCATCAAACAGCCCCTTCATTTCCGCCAGCTTGGCAGGCTGCGCTGCCGACAGGTCGCGTGACTGGGTCGGATCGCGGGTCAGGTCGAACAATTCCCAGGTGCTTTC
>JBIPOX010000301.1:0-2904 GCA_044378785.1 Novosphingobium sp. | reverse complement strand
GAGCACAGCGTCCTCAATGCCCGGTTCCATGAGCAGGAAGCGCATATCGTCGCGCAGGCTGGCCGGGTCGGAATGGTCACCATCGCCACCAACATGGCCGGGCGCGGCACCGACATCCAGCTTGGCGGCAACATCGATTTCCGCATCGAGGCCGAACTCAAGGACGTCGAACCTGGCCCCGCACGCGAGGCAGGCGAGGCGCGGATCAGAGACGAGGTCGCTCAGGAAAAGCTCAAGGTTCTCGAAGCGGGCGGGCTGTGCGTGATCGGCACCGAACGGCACGAGAGCCGGCGTATCGACAACCAACTGCGCGGCCGCTCGGGCCGTCAGGGCGATCCCGGCATGTCGAAGTTCTACCTCTGCCTCGAGGACGACCTGCTGCGCATCTTCGGCCCCGATACGCTATTCGCCAAGATGATGAATTCGAACCTGGCCGATGGCGAGGCGATCGGTTCGAAGTGGCTCTCCAAGGCTATCGAAACCGCGCAGAAGAAGGTCGAGGCGCGCAATTACGAAGTGCGCAAACAGGTCGTCGAATACGACGACGTGATGAACGATCAGCGCAAGGTGGTCTACGAACAGCGCGCCGAGATCATGGATTCCGAAACGGTCGACGATGTCGTGATCGACATGCGTCACGATACCGTCAATGCCATTGTCGCCGATGCTTGTCCGGCCGGCTCCTATCCCGAGCACTGGAATGTCGCCGGGCTCAAGGAGCGGGTCGACAACGTCCTGGGCATGGATATCCCGCTCGAGGACTGGATGGCCGAGGACGGGATCGAGCCCGACACGATCGAACAGCGCCTCGCCCACGCCGCCGATAGCCGCATGGCCGAGAAAATGAAGGACGACGATCCGACGATCTGGCGACAGGTTGAGAAGAGCGTCCTGCTCGACCGGCTCGACCATCACTGGAAAGAGCACCTCGCCACGCTCGATGCGCTGCGCCAGGTGGTGTTCCTGCGCGCCTATGCGCAAAAACAGCCCATCAACGAATACAAGCGCGAGGCTTTCGGCCTGTTTGAGCGCATGCTTGAGACGATCCGTGAGGACGTGACCCGTATTCTGGCGACCAGCCAGTTGCAGATCGCATCCCAGGCTCCGCTCGGCTTGCCTGACCTGCCCGATTTCATGACATCGCATATCGATCCGTTTACCGGGCTCGACAATTCCTACGATGGTGACGGTTCGGCGAGGCGCGAGGTTATCTTCGGCACCCTGGCGGCAAGCCCGTTTGCAGAGGTTGGCGCGGGCGGCGTGGCACAGGCCGATCCCTATGCCGGGCTCGGGCTCAGCCGCAATGCTACCTGCCCGTGCGGTTCGGGCAAGAAATACAAGCATTGCCACGGGGCCGTTGCCTGATGCAGTGAACGCTCTGCGCAATTGTGTTCTGGGCAACAGAGGCGGGGGAAGACGATGCAGGTGATGAGCGTGACTGGCCCGGTAGCGGCTGCCGATCTCGGCAAGGTGCTGGTGCACGAGCATATCGTCATCGACCTGCCCGGCCAGGAGCTCGATCCGGCCTATGCGCCCGACATTCCCGAGATTGTCGCGCGCGGGGTCGATCAGTTACAAAAACTGCGCGATCACGGGGTCGGAGCGATTGTCGATCCTTGCCCGGTCGAGTTAGGCCGCGATCCCGAACTCTATGCGCAGGTCTCCGAGAAATCGGGTGTGAAGATTATCTTCGCAACCGGATTTTACATGGAGGCCTCGGGCATTCCTTATTACTGGCGCGCGCGCGATGCAGACGAGATCGCCGAATTCTATGTGTCCGAACTGATGAACGGGGTCGGCTCGACCGGGCTTCGGCCTGGGGTCATCAAGGCAGCAACCGGGCTTGACGCCAGTCCGCTCGAACGCCGCGTGCTGGCTGGTGCCGCCAAGGCGCAGGCGCAGGCAGGCGTTGCTATCATCACCCATACCGAAAAGTCTCTGCATGGCGATGTCCAGCAGGAGATATTCAGGCAAAACGGCGCGGATCCCGCGCGGATCATGATTGGCCATCAGGACGAACAGGCCAGCGCTGCCCCCATCGCCGAGCTGGCAAACGCGGGCACCTTTGTCGGGATCGACCGGGTCGGGCTTGAATCGCTGGCCAGCGACGATCACCGCGCCGACATGGTCGCCGAACTGGTTCGTGGCGGACATCGCGACAGCATCTGTCTTTCGCAGGACTGCGTCTGCAACACCAAGGCGCCAAAGGTGCCTTTCGCCTTGTCTTCGGGGGCCACGATCACGGTCGAGCAGTTCCTCGGCAACATGAAGCCGATGACCCATGTACTGACCCAGTTCGCCGACAAGCTGCGTGCGCGCGGCGTCACCGACGAAGATCTCGACGCCATCTTCCGGGATAACCCGCGCCGCCTGCTGACAGGAGCAGCCTAGTGTCTCAAAAGAGTCGCGTTCCCAAGCATGTAAAGATGGAGGCGATCTTTGCGCCGGTTGTCGATCATTTCGACCTGCCGGAAGCAGATGGCCTGAATCGGCAACTGATCGCGGCGATAGACGCCTGGCGACAACAGGAACCGGGAATTGTCCGCTCGAATCGCTCAGGGTGGCATTCGGACGGTAACATTTTCAAGCGCAGCGAAGCCCCGTTCCAGGAACTGTGTCGCCACTTCCTTACCGCAGCGAGAGTGCCGTTCGAGCGCTATTTTGACAAGGTCACGCTTTCGAAGAAAACGCTGAGGCTGGAGGGCTGGGTCAATGTCAACATGCAAAATGCCTACAACAAGATGCACACTCATCCGCGCTTCGATTTGTCGGGAGTCTACTTCGTGAAGGTTCCGCCGCGCTCCAGTGAGGAGAGCGGCATCCTCCAGTTTCTCAACCCGAATTACCGCGGTGGCGACTACAGCGAGTTGTGGGACAAGCTCAATCCGCCAGCGATCAGCTATC
>JBIPOX010000299.1:0-2908 GCA_044378785.1 Novosphingobium sp. | reverse complement strand
TGCCGATGTTGCGCGGCGAAGGCATGACCGAATTCGATCCGGTCAAGGTCGATCGCATCTCGCCCGACGATGCCCTTTCGATCCGCATAGGCGGCGCGC
Organism: Novosphingobium sp.; assembly: GCA_044378785.1. Classification (GTDB taxonomy): domain Bacteria; phylum Pseudomonadota; class Alphaproteobacteria; order Sphingomonadales; family Sphingomonadaceae; genus Novosphingobium. The sequence continues at coordinate 2,809 of JBIPOX010000299.1, read as the reverse complement.
AGGCGACCTTGCGCGGTATCGAGTTTTACAACTTTGGTGCGTTTTTCAGCCGCGCCTATCGCGAAAACGATTACCTGTGGGGCAGGCTGCATGGTGCCGAGCGGATGATCGACCTCGTCACCTCGACCTTGCCCGATGGGCAGACCTTCGCTCCCGACCTGCTGGCGCATCTCAAACGCGATGCGTTCCTTGCCATCCTCGACGAGGAGGAAGGACGACTGATGACCGATGCTGGACTGGTAGGCGCGATCAGGCGCGAACTAGGCGGCTAACGCAAGCCAGGACTGAGGCTCAACCCGAAAAAGCGTCGCGGATCCGATCGAAAAAGCCCTTGGCATCCGGGGTTTCCTCGCCGGTTTCGGTTTCCTGCAATTCGCGCAGCAGTTCCTTTTGCCGGGGCGTAAGCCGGGTCGGCGTCTCGACAGTGATCTCGACGACGAGATCGCCACGCCCTTTGGCCTGAAGCACCGGCATGCCTGCGCCGCGCCGCCGCAATTGCTTGCCCGACTGGATCCCCGCCGGAATGTCGATCGCCAGGCGTTCGCCATCGAGGCCGGGAATCTCGATCTGGCCGCCAAGCGCAGCGGTCGTGAAAGTGATCGGCACGCGGGTGACCAGCGTGGTGCCTTCGCGCTCGAACACAGCGTGGCGCTTGACGTGCAGGAAGATGTAGAGGTCGCCTGATGGCGCGCCGAACGGTCCGGCCTCGCCCTTGCCGGTCAGGCGGATGCGAGTGCCCGAGTCGACCCCCGGCGGCACTTCGACAGATAGCTTCTCGGGCCGGTCCACCCTGCCCTCGCCCCGGCATGACCGGCACGGCGTTTCGAGCACTTCGCCGCGACCGCCGCAGGTCTGGCAGCTACGCTCGACCATGAAGAAGCCTTGCTGCGCGCGCACCTTGCCATGGCCGCCGCACATCGTGCAGCGCCGCGCGCCGGTTCCCGGTTCCGCGCCAGACCCGACGCAGGGCTCGCAGCCACGCGAAACCTCGATCTCGACCTCGGCCTTCTTGCCGTGGAACGCTTCGTCGAGGGTGATTTCCATATCATAGCGCAAGTCGCCGCCGCGCCGCGCCTGCCGACGCCCGCCACCGCCGAAAGTGCTGCCGAAGATGGACTCGAATATGTCGCCGATGTCGTGAAATTCGCCGCCGCCCCGGTTACCGCCCCCGCCAGCGCCACCCTGCTCGAAGGCGGCATGGCCGAACCGGTTATAGGCAGCGCGCTTCTGCGGATCCTTGAGACAATCGTAGGCCTCGCTGATCGCCTTGAACTTCGCCTCGGACTCATTGCAGCCCGGATTGCGATCCGGGTGATACTGCATGGCGAGGCGGCGGTAAGACGACTTGATTACCTTGTCGTCGGCGCTGCGCTCAACCTCGAGCAGTTCGTAAAAGTCTGCCTTGACGGATGCCATAGTGTCCCTCGCGCGAACCGTGACCGCCACCTGCGCGCATAACGACGGCGGCGGTCTGGCTATTCATGGGACATCAGCCCTTGCGATCGTCCTCGACCTCGGAGAATTCAGCATCGACGACTTCTTCGTCGGCTGCCGCACCGGCTCCGGCAGCACCCGGCGAAGCCGCTTCGGCCTGCTCCTTCTCGTAGATCGCCTGGCCCATCTTCATCGCCTTTTCGGTGAGGGCCTGCGCCTTGGCGTTGATGTCATCGACATCGCCGCCCTCGATGGCTGACTTCGCTTCGGCCAGCGCCGCCTCGACCTCGGCCTTGAGATCGGCGTCGATCTTTTCGCCATGTTCGGCCAGCTGCTGTTCGGTGGCATGGACAAGGCTGTCGGCCTGGTTGCGCGCCTCGGCCGCGGCGCGGCGCTTCTTGTCTTCCTCGGCGAACTGTTCGGCATCCTTGACCATCTGGTCGATGTCGGAATCGGAAAGGCCGCCCGAAGCCTGGATGCGGATCTGCTGCTCCTTGCCCGTGCCCTTGTCCTTGGCCGAAACATTGACGATGCCGTTGGCGTCGATGTCGAAAGTGACCTCGATCTGCGGCACACCGCGCGGCGCGGAAGGAATGCCGACGAGGTCGAACTGACCAAGCAATTTGTTGTCGCCAGCCATCTCGCGTTCGCCCTGGAAGACGCGGATCGTCACTGCCTGCTGGTTATCCTCGGCAGTCGAATAGACCTGGCTCTTCTTGGTCGGGATGGTCGTATTGCGGTCGATCATGCGGGTCATGATCCCGCCCAGCGTCTCGATGCCGAGCGAAAGCGGCGTCACGTCGAGCAGCAGCACGTCCTTGACGTCGCCTTGCAGCACGCCAGCCTGGATTGCCGCGCCCATCGCGACAACCTCGTCAGGGTTGACGCCGGTGTGCGGCTCCTTGCCGAAGAACTCCTTCACCGTTTCGCGCACCTTGGGCATCCGGGTCATGCCGCCAACGAGGATCACCTCGTCGATTTCCGAGGGGCTCAGGCCGGCATCTGCCAAAGCCTTCTTCATCGGCTCCTTGGTGCGCTCGATCAGCGCACTGACCATTTTTTCAAGATCGGCGCGGGTCACCGTCTCGACGAGATGCAGCGGGGTCGTGCTGCCGCCTTCCATGCGCGCGGTGATGAACGGCAGATTGACTTCGGTAGTCGCGGTGCTCGACAGTTCGATCTTGGCCTTTTCGGCAGCTTCCTTGAGCCGCTGCAGCGCAAGCTTGTCGCTGCGCAGGTCCATGTTCTCCTTCGCCTTGAACTTGTCCGCCAGCCACTCGACCAGCCGCGAGTCAAAGTCCTCGCCGCCGAGGAAGGTGTCGCCGTTGGTGCTCTTCACCTCGAACACGCCGTCGCCGATCTCGAGAACCGAAAC
>JBIPOX010000298.1:0-2917 GCA_044378785.1 Novosphingobium sp. | reverse complement strand
CGCAATTCGGACCACGGCACGGGTAAAGCGCCAGGCAGTGACATGGCCCTGACTGTCGATCGTCAGGTGGCAGGCCATTGCCGCGCGGTCCTCGCCCTGCCTGAGCGAGCAGACATCGGCCGAGAGCACTTCGGGCAGCATCGGCACGACCCGGTCAGGGAAGTAGACCGAATTGCCGCGCTTCCTCGCCTCGCGGTCGATCCGGCTGCCAGGCCGGACATAGAACGAGACATCGGCAATCGCGACAATCGCACGAAAACCGCCCTCCCCGTCCGGCTCGGCCCAGATCGCGTCATCGTGATCGCGCGCATCGGCCGGGTCGATGGCGACAATCGGGATCGCGCGCAGATCCTCGCGCCTGTCCTCGCTCAGCGGCAGTTTCGCGGCAAGCCCGGCGTCCTCGATCGTCTCTTCGGGAAAAGCGAAAGGAATGCCGTGCTTATGGATCGCGATCAGGCTGAAGGCACGCGGCGCGAGCGGATCGCCAAGCACCTGCGTAACCTTGACCCCGGCCCGCTCGCTGCGCCCGGCCGGTTCGGCCAGCACCAGTTGGCCTGCCTCGGCCCTGGCCAGATCGGCAATCGGCGGCGAATGGCGTATCCGCCGGTCAGTCGGCGCCAGCCACGCCTTGCCGCTGGCATCGATCTCGACCACGCCAAGCACCTGATCGGTGCGCACTGGCAGCTTCTTCATAGGATGAGCGATCCAGCCCGTCCGCGTCTCTTCGGTCCGGGCCAGTACCCGATCGCCCTTGCGCAGCGCCTGATCCTTGCCCTTGCGCTCGATCAGACGCACGCGCGGCGGCGGCGTGGCATCGGCAGGCGACCAGCTGTCGGGCACGGCCAGCGCCTCGCCATCCTCGATGTCGACGACGCGCAGCACCGTTACCTTGGGCAGGCCGCCCATCTCGTGAAACGCGGTCCTGCGCCCGTCGATCAGGCCCTCGTCGGCCATGTCGCGCAGCAGCGCCTTGAGCTGGATCTTTTCCTGGCCCTTGAGCCCGAAGGCCCGGGCAATCTCGCGTTTGCCCGCAGGCGTGGGGCTGTCCTTGATGAATTCGAGCACCTGCTTGCGGCTCGGCAGGCCGGTAGGAGGTGCGGGTTTGCGCGCCAATTCAATAAGACCTTGCCACGAATATCCGCTCGACCGCCGGCTGGCCGGTAAACACACAGCTGCCCGAAACCGCTCCAGAGCCCATCGGCACGTTGCGCAAGGTGAGCTTCATCGCCTTGAGCACTTCGACCACCTTGTCGAGTTCCGCCCCGGTCGGGCGCGACCATTCGACCTCAACCCAGCCCGGGTACTTGGCATCGGCGGCATAAAACGCCCGCAGCGCATCGAGGCTGTCGATCCCGCGCTCGATCCGGGCATCGCGATAGGATGTCGCCTCGGCATGCAAGGCGCGCTGGATGTCCTCAAGCTCGCCAGCAGCGCGAGCGACAAAGCCATTGCGGTCCTCGCCCGAGAACGCGACCTTGCCACTGTTTGCATTCCACAGCCGGTCGCGGCGGATCACCGAAACCTTGCCCTCGGCCATGTCGCGCCCGCCGATCTCGAGCACCAGCGGAACCCCCTTCTTGACCCAGGCCCAGCGCTTGGCGGTCGCCTTGCCGGGCCGCTTGTCGAGCAGCACGCGCACAGGCTCACCCAATGCGCTCTGCGCGGCAAGACTGGCACGCAATTCCTCGCAATAGGCAATCAGGGCCGCGTCCTCGTCATTGTCGCGCAACATCGGCAGCACGACGATCTGGTGCGGAGCGATGGCTGGCGGCACTCGCAGCCCGTCATCGTCGCCATGGGTCATGATCACGCCGCCGATCAGCCGGGTGGAAACGCCCCAGCTGGTGGTATGGCAATGCTGCTGGGTGCCCTCGCTGTCCTGATACTGGATGCCTGCCGCCTCGGCAAAGCCAGTGCCGAGATAGTGCGAGGTGCCCGCTTGCAACGCCTTGCCATCCTGCATCATCGCCTCAATCGACCAAGTCCCGACCCCGCCCGGAAAGCGCTCGTTCTCCGGCTTTTCGCCTGCGATCACTGGCATTGCCAGCACGTCTTCGGCAAACGAGCGATACATCTCGAGCGCGCGCAGCGTCTCGGCCATGGCGTCGGCGCGGTCCGCGTGGGCGGTATGGCCTTCCTGCCAGAGAAACTCGGTGGTGCGCAGGAACATGCGGGTGCGCATTTCCCAGCGCACGACATTGGCCCACTGGTTGGTGAGCAAAGGCAGATCGCGCCAAGACTGGATCCAGCGCGCCATCGCCGCGCCAATCACGGTTTCGGAAGTCGGGCGCACGACCAGCGGCTCTTCGAGCTTGGCCGCAGGATCGGGGACCAGTCCGCCGCCCTCACCGGCGATCAGCCGATGGTGGGTGACGACCGCCATTTCCTTGGCGAAGCCCTCGACGTGGTCGGCTTCCTTGGCGAAATAGCTCAGCGGGATGAACAGCGGGAAATAGCAGTTCTCGACGCCGGCCGCCTTGATCCGGTCATCCATCAGGCGCTGGATGCGCTCCCAGATGCCATAGCCCCACGGCTTGATGACCATGCAGCCGCGCACGCCCGATTCCTCGGCCATCTCGGCCTCGGCGACGACTTCCTGATACCATTGCGCGAAGTCGGAGGCGCGCGACGTGGTGAGGGCATGACGAATGGCGGACACGGCAAGGGGCTTTCGGAACTGGACTGGAAGTGTGGTTTTGAACGCCTCGCCTGCGCGCTAATTGTCGAGCGCGTCAAGCCTCTTCTGGATTTGCGCCATCTGTTCGCGCAGCGCATCCATCTCACTGTCCTGCCGCTTGTCGGTGGTGGTCGGGCTGGCCGGTTCTGCACCGGGCATGAAGGCAGAAGCCGCCGCTTTGAACATGGCCATGTTCTGCTCGGCCAATTTGGCCAGCGGATTATTGCCGAGACTGTCCTC
>JBIPOX010000297.1:0-2930 GCA_044378785.1 Novosphingobium sp. | reverse complement strand
TTCGCGGCGGACGATCAGTTCCTCCGTCATCCCAGCGCCTCGATGACGTCCTTGCCAAACAGCTCCACGTCGCTGGGGATGGTCTTGGTCACGGCCAGCGGCTTTGACACCCAGGTGACGTTGACGAGGTCTTCCCAGGTGATGTTGTTGTTGGTCGCATTGCCGCCCCACGAGCCGCAGCCGAGCGAGAAGGTCTGGCGCATGCCGTTCCACAGGTTGCCCGAATTGGACGCGGCCTGCGGCTGGTTGACCATCACCCGGCTGGTCTTGGTCGCCATCGCCAGTTTCATGATGTTTTCGTCGCTGGTCGAGTAGATGCCGCAGGAGTGGCCCTGCCCCTGATAGGCCTGGATCGCGTTGGTCAGCTCGATCGCATGATCGATGTCGCGAGCGCGATAGAGCGCCATGGTCACTGTCATCTTCTCGCCCGAGAAGGGATGATCCGGCCCGTAGCCCTCTTCGGGCACGATGAAGAACAGCTTGCCCTCGGGCAGGCTGAAACCGGCCATGCCGGCGATCTTTTCGGCGTCTTGCGCCACGACCTTTGCGTTGATGTGATCGTCTTCCCAGATCACGCCTTGCAGCTTGGCCTTCTCTTCAGCGTTGACCACGTAGCCGCCCTGATGGACCAGCTTGGCCAGCATCTCGTCGTAGATCGCATCGAGCAGGATCACCGAGTTGTCCGACGAGCACGAAGCGGCAAGGTCGAGCGTCTTGGAGGTGCGGATCTTGTCGGCTGCATCGTCGAGGTCAGCGGTATCGTCGACCGTGATCACTGCATTGCCCACGCCTACGCCCAGCGCTGGCGTACCCGAGGAATAGGCCGCCTTCACCATCGGTCCGCCGCCGGTCGCCAGTACCCGGTCAACCTGCTTCATCACCTCGTTGGTCTTTTCGACCGAGGGTTGTTCGATCGCGATGACGAGATCGGCAGGCGCGCCAAGCTTGACCAGAGCTGCGCGCATCCGCTCGCAGATATCCCAGTTGGTGATCTTGGCGCGCGGATGCGGGCAGACGATGATCGAATTGCGCCCCTTGACCGCGTTGATTGCCTTGATCACCGGGGTCGCCTCGGGGTTGGTCGAAGGAGACAGGGCACCGATCACCCCCACCGGCTTGGCGATCTTGACGATGTTGCGCTCGGGCAGTTCCTCGATCACGCCGACCGACTTGTCGGGCAGGATGTCCATCAGCGCTGCGCGGGTCTTGCGGAAGATCTTGAGATACTTGCCGTCGTAGTTGCCCAGCTGGGTTTCGGCGACCGTATCGCGGGCGATCTGCTCGGCAATATCCTCGCGCGCGACGGCATAGACCATGCCCCTGATCCACAGGTCGACCTGTTCCTGCGTAGCGTTCTCGATCGAGGCCTGCGCGGCGCGCGAGCGCGCGACCAGCGCAGCGACCTCGTCGGCAACGGACACTTCTTCGGCGGTTCGTTCAATGGTAGCCACGGCTGGCCCTTCCTGTCTCGGTTCGGTCTCGGCGCGGCCCGCCGGCATCGGCTCGATACGGCAGGACGCAAGGCGAAAGCCCCTGCACTTTCGCTCGCGCACGGGCAAGCGGATTCGGCCCTTGGTCGAGCCGCGCCCGGTCCTGCCTCTTGCATCCATAGCCCGGCTCGTGCAGGCCGCGAACAGGCAAGACTGGCAAGGCGGAGCGACAAACACGTGAGCGAGGCTACAATCGACCCGGCACAATTCCGGCAGGTGCTGGGGGCCTATCCCACCGGCGTGGCGATCATCACTGCGCTCGATGACGACGGCGCACCCGCAGGCATGGTGGTCGGCACCTTCACCTCGGTCTCGCTCGATCCGCCGCTGGTCGGGTTCCTGCCCGACAAGAGCTCGACCTCGTGGCCCAAAATCGAGAAGGCCGGGCGCTTCTGCGTCAACGTGCTGGGCAGTGACCAGCAGCAGCTATGCCGCCAGGTCGCAGGCAGGGGCGACAAGTTTGCCGGTGTCGATATTGTCGTGTCCGACCAAGACCTGCCAGTGATAGCTGGGTCGCTGGCAGTGATCGAATGTACGATCCGCTCGGTCAGCGAGGCAGGAGATCACTGGTTCGTGGTCGGCGACGTGCTGCGTATGGCAGCCCCTCGCGAGGCTGATCCGATGCTGTTCCATCGCGGCCGTTATGGCGGTTTCGCGGAACTTGGCTGATCAATAATCCGATGGCGGCGCGACTGTCGCCTCAAGCCCGTCGAGCGCTTCGCCCAGCTTGATCTGGCAGCCGAGGCGGCTGTTGTCGCTGCGCGTATCCTCAAGGATTTCGAGCATGTCGGCCTCGATCGAATCGGGTCCGGGAAGGCGCGCGAGCCAGGCTGCATCGACATAGACGTGGCAGGTGCCGCAGGCCGCGCCGCCGCCGCAATTACCAAGCACCCCGGCAATGCCGTTCTGCTTGCACACTTCCATCAGGCTGATCCCGATGGTCGCATCGCCGACTTCGCGCCGGTTGCCTTCGGCATCGGTGATGGTGACGGCGATCGTGGCCATGGCGGCTCCCCTTTGCTCCTATCCTTTGCGTATCCAGAGCGCTGCTTGCCATGCGGTTCAAGAGGCTGGGCCAAAAAAAGTCACCGCACGGGCTTGCCATCGCGCCAATTGCCTGTCTGATGGCGGCAAGGGAAATCCCCATAAAATGCCAGAGGAAAGGGACGAGGAATGAAGCTCGGATTTATGCTGCCGCACATGATGAACCTCAAGGCGCTGACCCAGCCTTGGGAGCTGGACATCGGGGGTGTCCAGCAGACCGAGCTGATCCAGTGGGCCGAATCGCTGGGCTATGAAATGACCCAGGTTCCCGAACACCACGTCATGCCCAGCGAACATGTCGAGCTGTCGGGTGCGTTCTATTTCAACGCGCTGACTGCCATGGCGCACCTCGCCGGCGCGACCAAGACGATGCGGGTCAGCTCGTGCATCCAGCTG
>JBIPOX010000296.1:0-2935 GCA_044378785.1 Novosphingobium sp. | reverse complement strand
CATGCCAGCCGGGAGACCGGCAGGCGGCCAATTTCGTAGTGGTGGTGCCGCGCGACGAAGCGATGCTTCCCGCTGCGGTCGAACTGGAGCGCACAGCCGATGAATGCCCGGTGGCGACTAGCGACGCCGAAGTCGAAAGCGAGCTGATGACCTTCCTCAACCAGGTCGAGACCCACACTGGCGAGCAGACCCTGCTCAAGCTCGGCTCCGGGTTCGAGGCGCGCTATGGCATGGCCGCGCGGATCGAGCGCAACCTGTGGCTGGTGCGCGACATGTTCCAGCCGGACTATGCCGGGCGGCCCTGGACGCTGTGGACGGCAAGCTCCAGCTTCGCCAGCGATCATGCCGCCGGGCAACTGCGCTGGATCGTGGCGCAGCCATGAGCGCTGATCGCACTGCCCTGCTGGCGGCGGCGCGGGCAGCGGCGAGCGAGGCCTATGCGCCTTATTCGGACTTTGCGGTCGGGGCAGCGCTTGCCTTTGCCGATGGCGCGGTGGTGACCGGGGCCAATGTCGAGAACGCCAGCTATGGCCTGTCGCTGTGCGCCGAGGCGGTCGCGGTCGCAGCAGCAATGAATGACGGACGGCGCGGCGGCTTGCTCGCGGTCGCAGTGGTCGGACTGGCAGCGGGCGAGGGGGCGGTAATGCCGTGCGGGCGCTGCCGTCAGATGCTCAGCGAACTGGCCCAGCTTGGCGGCACCGACCCCGAGGTGTGGTCGGGCGAAGGCGAGATGGCAGTGACAACCCGGCTATCGCGTTTGCTGCCGGACGCTTTCGGACCAGACAGCCTGCGTTGACCGTCCTGCTTCCTCAGTCGCCCAGCCATTCCAGTAGCGCGCCAAGGCAATCGCGTCCCAGTCGCATGGAACGTTCCGGACTCCAGCCCTGGCGTGCGCACGGTGCCGGATTGTGGTCCTTGAACGGCATTTCCAGCGTCATCGCGACGCAGCCAAAGCGCTGCGCCACCTGGTTCGTCGCCATGGCCAGGTTGCCCTTGCCCGGTGACGTGACCGGATAGCCGAGCGCTGTCTGGAAATCGGGGGTGCGCTTGTCGAGGATCGCCTTGTAGCGCGCATAGCCGTCGAGCTGGCCGGGGCGCAGGTCTGGGATACCCTCGAAACCGGCAATGAAGGTCGCCGGGATCGCCTCGTCGCCATGCACGTCGATGAAGAAATCGACCCCGGTGCGGTCCATTGCATTGCGGATGGCGAGCACTTCGGGGCTCTTGTCGGCGCTCGGCTCGGCCCATTCGCGGTTGAGATTGGTGCCTGCCGCATTGGTGCGCAGATGGCCGCGAAACGAGCCGTCGGGATTGGCATTGGGCACCAGGTGCAGGCGGCACCTGCGGCGCAGCTCACGGCCCAGCGAATCGCTCGGGTCGGTCAGCGCCTCGAGCGCGCACTCCATCCACCATTCGGCCATCGATTCGCCGGGATGCTGACGCGCGACCAGCCAGACCGAGGTGGCACCGCTGCCCATGGTCAGGCAATCGATCGGCCTGCCGTCGAGCGACTGGCCAAGGCTGGCGTAGGTTACGCCGCTGCGCGACGCGATTCGCGAGACAAGGTCGTGGTGACGCTCGAGCGAAAAGGGCGCGAAATAGGCGAACCAGGCGATATCGCCGCTCGGGCGGGCACGGATGGTCAGGGTGCCATCGTCGGCCTGCTCGTCCCAATGGGTTTCGGCGCGGAGCCATTCGATCCGGTCGGTGGACATCGCCGCGCGGTAACTCGGCCAGCCCATCGGATAGGCCGATTGTTTCAGCCCGGTGATGCGCAGCGTCAGATTGCGGCCTGCGCAGCCCGAAACGCGAAAGTGGAACCATTGCAGGAAACGCGAATCGCGGTCGGGGCGGATCGCCAGCCGGGCTTCGGCGCCCTCGATGCCGAGCACTTCGATATTGCCGGAATCGAAGGCATCGCTGATTTCGATCTGGCTGGTTTGAAGCGGCGCGCTCATTTGACCAGGATCGTCTCGCCCGAATTGCCGGGAAAATCGCGGAACAGCGCTTCGGCCAGCTTGGCTGCGCCGAGCTGGGTCTGGGCGAGCGGCGAGGAAGCGCGCACCGCGAAGCTGGCGCGGCCTTCCCACAGCGATTGCCCGCTGGCGCGGTCGCGGATGGTCACTGCCAGGCGAGTCTCGATCATTTCGGGAGGCGGCCCCGAGAGGTCGACTCCCACGCCAAGCCCTACGCCGCCGGTGCCGCCACCGACCCCGACGCTCACCGGGCTGCGCGCGCGCTCTAGCCGCGTGCTGCCCCGATCGACCGAGATCACAGCAACCTGGTCGCTGGCGCGGGTCCCTGTGGCGATTTGCGAATAGCCGATGCGTTGCAGCTCGCGCGAGACTGCTGTCGCGTAGGAGCGGAACTCGAGGCTTTCGGCATCAAGCCCGGGTGCCGCTTCCACCGCGATCGCGTCTTTCGCCAGACGCGAGGTGTCGGGCAGGTGAAACCGGGTGACCTCGACCGGTCCGGTCGGCGCGACGCAGCCCGAAGTAGTGACAAGCGCAAGCGCGGCGAGGGGGGCAAGCAAGGGCTTCATGGCCTTCAAGGTGGCGTGCGGCGGGGGCACTGGCAAGTGTTTCGCCATCGTTGCGCGCGCAAGCGCTCCTGTGCTTGACTTTGCCCAAGTCAGCCACTAGCTGCGCGGCTTCGATTTGGTGCCGCCCGGATGGGCCGCCTGCCATGCATTACCGGTGAGAAAAACGATGAAGATTCGCAACAGCCTCAAGTCGCTGAAGGGCCGCCACCGCGACAACCGCGTGATCCGCCGTCGTGGCCGCACCTATGTGATCAACAAGACCAACCGCCGCTTCAAGGCCCGCCAGGGCTGAGCGATGCGGTGCCGCGATCCATTCGCGGCCGTTGGAACGGGTGGAAGCCTCCGCGAGAGCGGGGGCTTTTGTCATGTCTGAGCCAGTGAATTCGCCGGTTC
>JBIPOX010000033.1:0-8153 GCA_044378785.1 Novosphingobium sp. | reverse complement strand
TTCCATCCGCGCGTCGGGCATCTTTTCGAGACCCTCGGGCACTTCGCCGATGGCTGCGCCCTGACCTTCGACCAGAGCGATAACCCGGGCGTGATTGTCGGCATCGACGATCTTCGAGCGGCTATAGCCCATCTGCCGTCCGCGCTTGAGGTTCTGCTGGCCAATAATCTCGATCGTCTTCACGCCGTGGCCGGGGTCGAGGATCTGGCACGAGTAGATCACCGGATTGGGAACGGCCTCAAGGTCGGTATAATTGCCCGATTCAGGTTGGGCGATCGCAATCGGGGCGACCAGCAGGCCGCCGGTCGAATTGCGCATGTCGTGGCGCAGCCGCACGGTGTTATCGACTTCGCCTTCGTTCATCGAGGCCTGGTGGCGGCCGATGTAGCGATAGGTCAGCAAGCCGTTCCAGCGCCGCTCAAGTTCGGCCTGATAGGCTTCCGGATCGTCCCTCAGTTCGCGGATGTCTCTCATCATGCTCTCCATTTGATTGCTCTGAGACCACGTTAGCGGATCGATGCGCGTGAGCAAGAGATCACCGCTGGCAGGCTGGCATCGGGTTGCCTATAGCGGCCCCTAACCGATTCCTTGCAGGATGCGCGCCCATGAAATTCTTCGTCGACACCGCAGACACGGGTGAGATCGCCGATCTGGCCGAAACCGGCCTGCTCGACGGAGTGACCACCAATCCCTCGCTTATCCACAAGTCGGGCCGCGACTTCATGGAAGTGACGAGGGAGATTTGCGGTCTGGTCGCCGGGCCGGTCAGCGCCGAGGTTGTCGCGCTCGACCATGCCGGGATGATGCGCGAGGCCGAAATTCTGCGCAAGATCGCCGACAACGTCTGTATCAAGGTGCCGCTTACTGTCGATGGCCTCAAGACCTGCAAGAAGCTGACCGGCGAGGGCACCATGGTCAACGTCACGCTGTGTTTTTCGGCCAACCAGGCGCTGCTCGCGGCCAAGGCGGGGGCGACATTCGTCTCGCCCTTTGTCGGCCGCCACGACGATAACGGCTTCGACGGCATGGAACTGATCGAGGACATTCGCCTGATCTACGACAACTACGATTTCGCTACCGAGATCCTAGTCGCGTCGATCCGCCACCCGATCCATGTCCTCGAAAGCGCTCGGATCGGGGCCGATGTCGCCACTATGCCGCCTGCGGTGATCCGCAGCCTGTTCAAGCACGTGCTAACTGACAAGGGTATCGAGGCGTTTCTCGCCGATTGGGAAAAGACCGGGCAGTCGATCTGACGGATGAGCGACGAAAGTCCCGTTGACGCCTTCAAGGGCCTGCTCGCCGGCGCCAGCCGCGCGATTGCGCACGACCCCGAGGTCGAGGTGAACTGGACCGCCGACGCGCCAAGCGCCAGCGGCAACAATTTCCGGGTCACCATGCCCGGCCGCGGCCTGTCGAGCGAGAACGCGATGCTGGCGCGCGGCATGGCCGACAGTTTCGCGCTCAAGCTGCGCCACCATAACGAAACGTTGCACGCGCGCGGCGCTCCCGCCGACCCGCTGGCGCGTGCCTGCTTCGATGCGGTCGAGCGCGTCCGGTACGAGGCGCTGGGTGCCAACGACTATGCCGGTATCCGCTCCAATCTCGATGTCGCGACCATGGCGCGGCTCGCCTCTGACCCGATCGCGCGCGCCGAAACCCCCAGCGAGGTGCCGTTGCCCACTGCCCTGGCAATGATGCTGCGCGAGCGTTTGACCGGCCAGCCGGTACCGCCACCAGCACAGGCCGGGGTTGCCCTTTTGCGCGAATGGATTGCCGAGAAGACAAGCGGCGACTTCGACGACCTCTCGACCAGGCTCAACGACCAGCGCGCCTTCCAGTCGCTCGCCCTCGACATGCTGCGTCATCTCGAACTGACCGATCTCAACCAGCCCGATCAATCCAACGACGATTTCGACGATCAGGACGGCGAGGACGAGACCGAGGACGACCAGTCGGGCGACGAATCGGGCGAGGAACAGCTTCCCACCGAAATGTCCTCCGAAGCGACCGAGGGCGACGAGGAAGGCGATAGTGACGCCCAGCGCGAGGCGGGCGACGAGCTTCAGGATGCCGAGGACGGGCAGGACGGGGACGAGGGCATGCTCCCAGTGCGTCCCAACCGGCCATGGACCGACATCCCCGACAGCTTTGACTACAAGGTCTTCACCGACCAGTTCGACGAGATCGTCGGCGCGGCCGAGCTGTGCGACGAGGAGGAGCTGACCCGGCTACGCTCCTATCTGGACGCTCAGTTGAAGGGCCTGCAGGGCGTCGTCACCAAGCTAGCCAACCGGCTTCAGCGCCGCTTGATGGCGCAGCAGAACCGCTCGTGGGATTTTGACCAGGAAGAGGGCTTGCTCGACGCTGCCCGGCTCGCCCGCGTTGTTGTCTCACCGGGATCGTCGCTGTCCTACAAGGTCGAACGCGATATCGAGTTCAAGGATACCGTCGTCACCTTGCTCCTCGACAATTCGGGCTCGATGCGCGGCCGCCCGATCTCGATCGCGGCGATCAGCGCCGATGTGCTGGCGCGCACGCTCGAGCGCTGCGGCGTCAAGACCGAGATCCTTGGTTTCACCACCCGCGCGTGGAAAGGCGGTCAAAGCCGCGAGACCTGGCTGGCGGGCGGCAAGCCGGGCAATCCCGGCCGCCTCAACGATCTGCGCCACATCATCTACAAGAAGGCCGACGAGCCTTGGCGGCGCGCGCGCAAGAACCTGGGTCTGATGATGCGCGAAGGCCTGCTAAAGGAAAACATCGACGGTGAGGCATTGCTCTGGGCGCACAGCCGCCTGCTCGCCCGGCCCGAGGATCGCCGCATCCTGATGGTGATTTCCGATGGCGCGCCGGTCGACGATTCGACGCTGAGCGTGAACAGCGCGGGCTATCTCGAGGCGCACTTGCGCCGGGTGATCGAATGGATCGAAGGCAAGAGCCCAGTCCAGCTCGTCGCCATCGGTATCGGCCACGACGTTACCCGCTACTATCGCCGCGCCGTCACCATCATGGATGCCGAGCAGTTGGGCGGCACGATCATCGAGCAGCTTGCCGATTTGTTTGAGGAGGAATGAGTGAACGTTACCGATGCCGTGATGAGCCGCCGATCGATCCGGTCGTTCACTGACCAGCCGGTCGATCCCGCAGTGCTGCGCCGGGTGCTCGACAAGGCGCGCTGGGCACCTTCGGGCTGCAATTACCAGCCGTGGGAAGCGCATCTCGTCACCGGCGAGCCCTTGAAGCGGTTGCAGGAAGTGATGCTCGCTTCCGAAATGCAAAAGCCGATCGAGTACAGCTTTTCCGAGCCGGACAAGTCTGAGCTGCACAAGTCGCGGCTCAAGCTGGTCGGCGCCAAGATGTACGGCGCGCTGCAGATCGCGCGCGAGGACACGCAGGCGCGCGGCGATTTTTCCCGGCAGAACATCGTCAGTTTTGGCGCGCCGGTACTGCTGCTCAACTACATCCGTCGCCCGTTCGGCGCGCCGCAGTGGTCGGACGTGGGCATGTGGTTGCAGACGATCATGCTGCTGCTGCGCGAGGAAGGCCTCGATTCCTGCCCGCAGGAGTGGATGTCGCTCTATGCCAAGGTGCTCAAGGCCGAGATCGGCGTTTCCGACGAGGATTACATCCTCTTTACCGGCCTTGCCATCGGCTATGCCGACCGCGAGGACCCGGTCAACACCTGGGAGCGGGACCGTGCTCCGCTCGATGAGCAGATCACTTGGCTGGGCTTCTGACGCTTGGCCGGCCCGGCTGAGCCAGGGTTGGTCCGGCCGTGCTGAGCCTGTTGTGGGTTCCTTTCACCCTGGCTGCATCGAGCGCGCAAGTGCTGCGCAATGGCGCCCAGGCGCACCTCACCGGCAAGATCGGCACCTTGGGCGCGACCCAGGTGCGGTTTGTCTTCGGCTTTCCGTTTGCGGTGCTGTTCCTGCTCGCTGGACTGACGATCAGTGGTGAGGCGCTGCCTCTGCCGGGAACCGAAGCAGCGGTCTGGACCGCGCTGGGCGGGCTGACCCAGATCGCCGGCACCGCGCTGATGCTGGTGGTGATGGACAGGCGCAAGTTTTCGGTCGCCTATGCCTATATCAAGACCGAGCCGGTGATTGTCGCCCTGCTTGGCGTGGCGATCCTGGGCGACCGCTGGCCCGCGCTTGGCTGGCTGGCGGTCTGCGTGGTTACCCTGGGTGTCTTGCTCGCATCGGTAAAGCCATCGGACTTCGCCTTATTGGTGCAGGAACGCGGCATGATCGCCACCGGTGTGGCGGCAGGGGCGCTGTTCGGCCTGTCGGCCATCGCATTCCGGGGTGCGATCGGGCAATTGCCCGAAGGCAGCTTCATCATCCGCTCGCTGACGATCCTCACGCTCTCGCTTTTCGTGCAATGCGCGGTCCTGGGCCTGTGGTTGGCCTTGCGCGATCGCCCGGCGTTTACCGGATCACTGCGCGAATGGCGGCACAGCCTGGTCGCGGGCTTTCTTGGCGCTCTGTCCTCGGCTTGCTGGTTCACTGCCTTCTCGCTCACCGCCGCGGCCAATGTCCAGAAGGCTGCCCGGCACGAACTGGCAGGGATGGCGCTGATCATGGGCGGGGTCGGCCTGCTTGTCTGGTCGGTTGCGACTTGACGCGGGCAGGCGAGGTCCTAAGGCCCCGGCCATGACAGACGCCGCGCCGCTCATGCTGTTCAATTCGCTGACGCGCCAGCTTGAACCGTTCGTACCGGTCCATGCGGGAGAGGCGCGCGTCTATACCTGCGGGCCGACCGTCTACAACTATCCGCATATCGGCAACATGCGCGCCTACGTCTTTGCCGACGTGCTGGGCCGCACCCTGAGCTTCAAGGGCTACAGGCTCACCCACGTCATCAACATCACCGATGTCGGCCACCTGACCGACGATGCCGACGCGGGTGAGGACAAGATGGAGAAGATGGCGGCCGAGCGGGCGCAGTCGATCTGGGACGTGGCCGAGCATTACAAGCAGGCCTACTGGGCCGATGTGAGGGCGCTCAATATCCGCCAGCCGGCGCAGTGGACGGTAGCGACCGACTACGTTCCGCAGATGATCGATTTCGCGCAGGGCATCGCCGAGAAGCACTGCTACGAGTTGGATTCTGGCCTCTATTTCGATGTCTCGACCGTGGCGGATTATGGCCGCCTAGCCCGCGCCGTTACGGATGAGGGCGAAGGGCGCATCGAGGCGGTGGATGGCAAGCGCAACGCCGCCGATTTTGCGATCTGGCGCAGGACTCCGCCCGGCGAGAAGCGCCAGATGGAATGGGATTCGCCGTGGGGCAAGGGCGCTCCGGGCTGGCATCTCGAATGCTCGGTAATGTCGGGCGAGGTGCTCGGGTTTCCCTTCGACATCCACACCGGCGGGATCGACCACCGCGAGATCCACCACCCCAACGAGATTGCGCAGAATCAGGCGAAGTGCTGCACGAATGGCCTCGACGTGGCCGAAAACAGCGGCGCGCGGGTGTGGATGCACAACAATTTCCTGGTCGAGCGCTCCGGCAAGATGAGCAAGTCGTCGGGCGAGTTCCTGCGGCTGCAACTGCTTATCGACAAGGGCTACCATCCGCTCGCTTACCGGATGATGTGCCTTCAGGCACATTATCGCAGCGAGCTGGAGTTTTCTTGGGAGGGCTTGCAGGCCGCGCTGACCAGGCTCAAGCGGATGGTGATGGGTGTTGAAAAGCTCAGAGACCGTCATGCTGAACTTGATTCGGCGTCGTCGAATGGGACAATGCCTTTGTACGAAGACGAAGATTGGATACTAGAAATAGCGCGTGCAGCCGATATTAGGTTGGCAGAGCCAGTGCTTCAGCATCAGTTAGAAATTTTTAACGAGTCGATTTCCAACGATTTAAATACCCCAAATGCCTTGTCGCACCTAGAGACGCTCGTTGGCTCAAGAACCTTGGACAGGTATAATCCTGAAGTAAGGCTGATGCCAGTCGTTGCCATGGATGCTGTATTGGGATTGCAGCTTTTAAAAATATCGCGCGCCGACCTGCGCATCCGCCCGAAGGCCGCGGCGATCACCGAGGCCGAAATCGAGGAAGCCCTCGAACGCCGCAAGCAGGCGCGCGCAGCCAAGGACTTTGCCACCTCTGACGCTATCCGGGACGAACTCTCCGCTCAGGGTGTCGAGGTGATGGACGGTGATCCACTCGGTTGGGAGTGGAAACTCGGCGAGGCTTAGGGCAGGCTTGCTCACAAGGGAGACAAACCATGTCCGCCATTGCCGCCGCCTTGCTGTTCGCCTCGTCAGGGGTAAGCGCCGCCGACCGGGTGGCGCTTGATGCCGCCACCCGCGCGATCTATGCACCCTACCGCAAGCCGGACACACCCATCCCGTGGGAGCGGACGATCTGGTCTCGCGAAGTGCGAAAGCTCATTGCCGATTGGCAAAAAGTCGTGCCCGAGGGCGAGGTCGACGCGATGAACGACGGTGACTGGCTGTGCCAGTGCCAGGACTGGGACGCGCGCAGGTTCAGGGTCAAGATCACCGGGCATAAGCGGCTCGCGCCAAACCGCGCCCAAGTGCTAATCAGTATAAATCTCGGACACGGCGATCCGCGCAGAGCCTGGCTGGTTTTCCAGCGCGAGCAGGGGCGCTGGCTGATCGACGACATGGACACTGAACCCTATATCGAAGGTCTCAAGGCTGCCTTGCGCGAGACCATCGCCGATGACGAAGCACTGCTGAAGGCAAAACCATGACTGTTACCGTCGTTAGCCAGGCCGCGCGGCGCTATCTCGAAGGCAAGCTGCCCGCATGGGTCGAGCCGCGCTGGTTCGCAAACCGAGAAGAGCTATATTCGTTTCTGCCCGAAGCGGAGATTGGTTGGTTCGATGGCGTCGGGCTCGATGTCATGCAAGGTGCGCCTAGGTCGGCGCCCAAGCTGCGCTGGCTCAACACCTTCATGGCCGGGATCGAGGACTGGCCGCTGGCTAACCTGCGCGATCGCGGCGTGGTTTTCACCAATGGCACTGGGGTCAACGATGTCGCGGTGGCTGAATATGCGGTCCTCGGCATGCTGGTGCTCGCCAAACGCTACGACGCGGTCGTGCGCGCGCAGGATCGGCACGAGTGGCTGCGCGATGCGCCAGGCAAGCGCGAATTGCACGGCTCACGCGCGCTGATTGTCGGCGCGGGCGCAATCGGCCAACGGATCGCCGCGATGCTCGCGCCGTTTCACTGCGAGGTTACCCAGGTGCGGCGGACCGCCCGCGACGGTGCGCTCGGCATGGACGAGTGGCGGGCCAGGCTCGGCGAGTTCGACTGGGTGATCCTTGCCGTTCCAGCCACGGCAGAGACCGAGCGCATGTTCGGCGCGGCCGAATTTGCGGCAATGAAGTCAGGAGCAGGCCTGCTCAACTTCGCGCGCGGCTCTGTGCTCGACCAGATGGCGCTGATCGACGCTGTGAACAGCGGGCAGGTGGGCGGGGCGTTCCTCGACGTTACCGATCCCGAGCCGCTGCCTGCCGATCACCCGCTGTGGGCCTGCGAGAACGTGCACATCACTCAGCACCTTTCCGGCCGCTCGCAAACCGCCTTGTTCGCCCGGGCGGCCACCCGGTTCCTCGAGAATCTCGAGCGCTGGGAGAAAGGCGAGCCGCTGATCGCCAGGGTCGATCTCGATCTGGGATACTGAGCGAAGGTCTTAGCGTTCATCCAGTACCAGTAGCTCCGCTTCAACCAAGGTATGTGGTGAGGGCAAGACGCGCTGATCGACCGAGACAATCGTCGCATCGGCGACAAGCCAGCCCGGCACGACAAATTCGTGATCAGGCAGGGCCGTGATGAAATGCTCCGCCGCTTCGCTTGCCGCTGCGCCGCCAAAGCCAAGGCTGATGGTGTGCCGCGCGCCCGAAAAGGTAGCGCTCGCCCATGCCTTTTCGCTATGGTGGATCAATTCGGCCGAGGGCCCGGCAAGTTCCATCACGGCGCGCATCAGGTGCCGCAAGGGCGCTCGTCCCGCGCTTGTGGCAATCGTGCCTGCCATGCTGCGCTGCGATCCGGGGTCAATTCGCACGCGCCGCCTCCCGATACTGCGCCATGAACGCGACGATCCGCTTTTCGGTTTGCGGTCGCGGATTGCGGCCATTGCGCAGGTCCGCGACGAAACGCGGGTCATGAGCAGCGAGG
>JBIPOX010000294.1:0-2949 GCA_044378785.1 Novosphingobium sp. | reverse complement strand
CGATCGCTTCGGGCGAGGGCGTGTAAGCGGCATTGATCACTGGCACCTGCGCTGGGTGGATCGCCATCATCCCGGTAAAGCCATCGCGCAGCCCCCGCTCGGCAAAGTGGCGCAATCCGTCGAGATCCTTGAATTCCGGAAACACCGTGTCGATCGCTTCGACGCCAGCGGCATGGGCAGCGAACAGGGCGAGCGAGCGCGCTACTTCCAGTGGCGGGGTATAGCTGCCATCGGGCAGGCGCGAGGCGGTTGCCCCAAGCGCGGCGGGCAGATCTTCCGCGCCCCAGGTCAGGCCACATAGGCGCGAGCTGGCACCCGCGTACTCACCGAGTCGGAACATCGCCAGCGGCGTTTCGGTGACGATCGGGAAGATCGCCGCCTTGCTGTCGCCCATCAGGCTTTCGAGTTCGCGGATCGAGGCGAGCCCCTCGGCCTTGGGCAAGGCGATGGCGTCGGGCGCGAAGGGCAGCACTGCGGCAAGATCGTCGCGTGCCATGTCGCCCTGCAGCGGGTTGATCCGCACGAACAGCTTCACCGGGCTGCGCGGCCGGCCCAGGAATGCGGCAACGGCGTCGCGCGCCATCTGCTTGTGGGCCGCCGATACCGAATCCTCCAGATCGAGAATCAGCGCGTCGGCCCCGGAATTGAGCGCCTTTTCCATGCGTTCCGGGCGGTCACCCGGCACGAACAGCAGCGAAGCGAGCCGCATCATCGTGGTTGGATATCCTTCGTTGTTGCGGGGCCTGACCCGAGCTTGACTCTGTGCGGGCCACCCCGCCATCTTGTCAACTCGCTGCGAGGGGACAAGCACATGAGTCAGGCCTATATCGTCGATGCCGTGCGCACCGCCACTGGCAGGCGCAAGGGCGCGCTGGCGGCCTGGCACCCGGTCGATCTTGGCGCGGCCAGCATCGATGCCTTGCTCGATCGCACCGGGATCGACCCTGCGGCGAGCAGAGCTTTGCCGCCGCGCGCAATTGCGTGCTCGCCTCGCGCCTGCCCGAAGCCGTGCCGGCCGTGACCATCGACCGCCAGTGCGGCTCGGCACAGCAGGCAGTGCATTTCGCCGCGCAGGCGGTGATGTCGGGCACGCAGGACCTGGTCATTGCCGGCGGCGTGGAAAGCATGACCCGCGTGCCAATGTTGACCAACCTGTCGCTCTACTTGCAAGCTGGAATTGGCGGTGTGCCATGGAGCGAGCGCATTCTCAGGAAGTATGGTGTCGCCGAGTTCAGCCAGTTCACCGGTGCGGAAATGATCGCCCGGAAATACGACCTGTCGCGCGAGGAAATGGACGCCTTTGCGCTCGCCAGCCATCAGCGCGCAGCAGCGGCGAGCGCGGCGGGGGCATTTGCCGCAGAGATCGTCCCGCTTGAAATCGAGACCGAGCAAGGCCCGGCCTTGCATGCCAGCGACGAGGGCATTCGCCGCGACGCGACGCTTGAATCAATCGCCTCGGTCAAGCCGATCAGCGAAGGCGGACGGCTTTCGGCAGCAACCGCCAGCCAGATCGCCGATGGCTCGGCAGCGCTGCTGATCGCCAGCGAAGCGGCAGTAAAGGCGCATGGCCTGACGCCACTGGCGCGGGTTCATCATCTGACCGTGACTGGCGGCGATCCGGTGATCATGCTGGAAGAGCCGATCCGCGCCACCCGCGTCGCGCTCGAGCGTGCGGGCATGACGCTGGACGATATCGACCTGTTCGAGGTCAACGAAGCCTTCGCCTCGGTGCCGATGGCCTGGCTCAAGGCGACCGGCGCGGACCCGGCCCGGCTCAACGTCAATGGCGGCGCGATCGCTACCGGCCATCCGCTCGGCTGCACCGGTGCCAAGCTGATGGCGACGCTGGTGCACAGCCTGCGCGCGCGTGGCAAGCGCTATGGCCTGCAGACGATGTGCGAGGGTGGCGGCATGGCCAACGTGACGATCATCGAGGCGCTATAGCCGCGCCTGCAAGTCTATCGGCGCATACCAAGTTGCCCGCCCCGATCATGCCGGAACGGGCCTTTTGAAGGTACCATATGGAGCAATCAGGCGGTTAGCAGCCTGCGGTCCGTGGCGATGCGGGTCATCGCCTTTTGCAGCTTTTCAAAGGCACGCACCTCGATCTGGCGCACCCGTTCGCGGCTGACCGCGTAGACCTGGCTGAGCTCCTCGAGCGTCTTGGGGTCTTCGGTCAGGCGCCGTTCGGTCAGGATGTCGCGCTCGCGCTGGTTGAGCGCGGACAGCGCCTCGACCAAGAGGGCGTGGCGCATCAAGCGCTCTTCCTGTTCCGCTACGATCTCGTCCTGCAGCGGGGTATCATCCTCGAGGATGTCCTGCCACTGGCCTTCACCTTCCTCGCGCAGCGAGACGTTGAGCGAGGCATCGCCGCCCATCATCATCCGCCGGTTCATGTTGACGACCTCGGCCTCCGATACGCCCAGATCGGTCGCGATCTTGGTCACGTGATCGGGATGCAGGTCCGAATCCTCGTAGGCGTCGAGGTTCTTCTTCATCCGGCGCAGGTTGAAGAACAGCTTCTTCTGCGCGGCAGTGGTGCCCATCTTGACCAGGCTCCAGCTACGCAGGATGAATTCCTGCATCGAGGCCTTGATCCACCACATCGCATAGGTGGCGAGTCGGAATCCACGCTCGGGTTCGAATTTCTTGACGCCTTGCATCAGGCCGATGTTGCCTTCGGAGATCAGCTCGGACACCGGCAAGCCATAGCCGCGATAGCCCATCGCGATCTTGGCAACGAGGCGCAGGTGGCTGGTGACCAGCTGGGCCGCGGCATCGGGGTCCTCATGCTCCCGAAAGCGCTTGGCGAGCATATATTCCTGCTCGGCCGAAAGCACCGGGAACTTCTTGATTTCCGTAAGATACCTGTTGAGGCTTTGCTCACCGCCAAGCGACGGCACGGCCGGCAGGTTGCGTTGCTTCGTGCTCACGTTAATCCGTCCTTTC
>JBIPOX010000379.1:0-2953 GCA_044378785.1 Novosphingobium sp. | reverse complement strand
GGATGATGAGGCGTATTGGACTGGTGGTCAGGGAGCGCCGCCGGGGTGGTATCCTGTTCGAAGGGCTCTTAAACCAACTGGGGGCGAGTACAACGTGGTCTGGACGGATAAATCTACATCCCCGGTCTCCAAGGAGTGCTTAAAGTCGTATCAATGGGGAGAACTGAGCCGGAAATTCAACCCCACGCGTCAACACGTCGAGGTTATCGACCTGACCGACGAGTCGTCTTCTGAAGGGAGTGCTTTGCAGGTTAAGAAGGAAGGGAAATTTGCGAGTTTCATCCCAAGCACTGTCAAGCGCGAGAATGGGACTCCTGCAACTCCGGCCAAGTCTAGCAGCCGTCGGTCGACAACCAGCCCGGCGACGCACACTGGCGGTAGTGGGAAGCTCGGTGGTGAACCGCTGCAGTCCCTGGGGAAAATAGGAAAAGGAAACGCGATGCGTGAAGCGCGCTTACGTAATCTTGCTAAAAATGAATAAAGTTTACGTGGGGTTTATTTAAGGTTTATTTAAGCGTAAAGATCACCCCAGCCTGTGTGCAAGCGTTTGCTTGTACGGGGAAGCTGAAAGTGGCGCATCAGAATGAAGCATTTGTGCTTGCAAACTAAATTGCCGCGAAATACAGCGTCCGGGCAGTTGCAACGGTCAGTGCCTACGAACGCAATGCACGTCTCGTAGCGCTTGCCATTCGAATACACAGTAAAGACTGCCCCAAGGCGATCTTGGTCGACGAGCTTGAATGCCAGTGTCGTTGAGTTCAGCGCGGTCTGAATGCGCTTTTCCTGCTGCTCTGCTTTCTTGTCGTCCATGATGCTGATGTCCGGTGACGCACGACGAGGCTGCTGGGGCGGGCTAAATTATGATGAGGTTGAAAACAAGGTATAAGATTGCTCAATTGCGCATGGCAAAAAAAGAGGCGTGCAAGCACTTTCGCTCGAATATGGAGCACATCCGCTGTAGCTTGCTCAGGGTAGGATGTTCAAAGCCGTGGGGCACGGACGCTTCAAGCCCTAGATCCACGCGGCCATGCTTCTTAGATAGGCCAACCAGCTTGTTACTCTCGCGGCACACAATTTTGCACGCTCCGTAGGCCCCTGCTGATGCTCCAAACAAACCCGATCGCTTGAAAAAGTTGTCGTCCTTGTACAGAGCGACAGACCCATCGCGAATCTGCCTATAGATATTAGGATGTTGCTTGAGTGTGTTTTCATTCACTCCTTCATGAATCGTCCTACCGTCTGCAGTGCGCAAATAAAACACTTCGTTAGAGATCCACACAGTCTCTTCAACAACACCCAATGATTTCTTGTCAAGGAGGTCTTTCAACTTCTTCTCCTCGCGCTCCTTCAACACTGAGTGTGAGTCAGCCTTTGCAATGCGTTTGTTCGCAAGATCGCGTGCGCTCTCGATGATTAAATCAACGTCAGCATCCCTCATGTGCGGCTTGCCCTCGCGAACACCTTCGACCATTGTGCGGAACACCTCTGGCTGCTTCTTCAGCTCCTTATCATTGATGCCTGCTCCTTTCAACTTGTATTCCCACGACACCTTCTTGGATTTCTCGTCCAACACCATGTACTTGAGCAGATACAACTTGTTCTGAACGAAATAGGCCTCAGTGATCTTTGCATTTTCACCTAGCTCGTTGTCAATATCACCCATTGCGTCCCCTCGCGCGATACGTGCTCCAACACTTCGATGCACGAAAAAACTATCAGTGTCGCACATGTAGAACAGTTCGCGCATGCGCTGCTGCAAGGAACCATCCTCGGGGTTCAGCACGTCCAACTTCTGGAATACGACCTCCTTGGAGTAATCAAGAATAAAGATACCTAGGTGGTTGGGCTTGGTGCACCGCGCGTCCATATCCTCCTCGTTGTTCAGGACGACCTTCATAGCCGTGCGGTCACCAAAATCAATTTGACCCACAATGTCTCCAACGCTGATAATGTGCGTAATGTCGCCGAGAGCTGTTTTGGGATTCACCCACATGATTTGTTCGTACACGGGTCGCTGAAGCATCTTGCCGTAAGGACTGTTGAGCATTAGCTTTGATACGCGGTACTCGGGGGTATCCTTCTGGCCGAGTGCTTTAGCCTTACGTTTCGCGGCTGCCTTTGCTTCGAACGTCTTCTCCATGTACTTTCTGAAGATTGGAGCCGTCTCGTTCCAGTAGAGCCCAGCGCGTCCATCTCGCACCACCACGTCGATCTCATACCCCCGTTTTCGCAGACTAGCAATCATCACGCTGCTGAGCACTTGCTCCCTGTCATTCAAATGGTAAGTCAAGCAGCCGTCAACTTTCTGAGCTAGAAGCGGGTTCAAGATATTCTTGGGGGGTTTGACCATGCAGTTGTAAATACCCATCTTACCCACTACTTCCTGCTCCGCAGTTAGCGCGTGTCCAATGGGGTACTGAAACTTAGTCATCGCAGTTGGATACAGGCTGACAACGTCCAAGTCCTCGAGATAGTCTGTGCACTGAAGAAACTCTTCGACAGTGGGGTTCTCGGGATCCGCAAACTGCGATGAGGTTTTGAAGCGGTGTTTGTTCACTAGAACACGTCCGCCAGCCGTAGCTTTCTGGACGAAAGCAGTGTCTTTACTATTGAGCAAGCCTACAAAATAGTCGTTCTTCTTGAGTTCATCGAGCAATGGCCGCACTTTGCTTCCAATCTCGTCAGTCAACTCATCCAACTGTGACGGGATCTCGCGCAATAAACGCGTGATCGTCATCTTGGAGTTGCCAACAGCTGCGGGAAAGTAAGAAAGAATCTGACGTTTCAAGGCAGTCTGCTTCTTCTGCACCTGATCTGGTAGAAAGTAAGCATCTGAAGTCAGAATTTCGAATGCCATGTGCGCCGTGCTAAGATATGAAGTCATGTTGACGTGGTAAGTCTCAAATATGGCTCCGTTCAGCTTCTCGTACAGCTCGCGAAGTCCCAGCACATC
>JBIPOX010000017.1:0-10263 GCA_044378785.1 Novosphingobium sp. | reverse complement strand
CAATATTCCGACCGGCCAGGCAAACGCGCGGTCGAGCGTTTCATGCAGTTCTTCTTCCTCCAGGCCAAGGTCGTCGGCAACCTCACCGCGGTGTTCCTCGCCCAGCTCGACGAACAGTTTGGCAACAGCAAACCGCGTGGCCTGCTCGCGGGCTTCCGCGCCAAGCCGCGCGAGGTCAAGGGCTACCAGGTTTACGGCGGCAGGATCAGTGCGCCCGCACCCGACTGGTTCGAGAAAGACCCTGTGCGGCTGATCGAGATCTTCGTACTGGCCGACCGCGAGAGCCTTGCCGTTCATCCCGAAACGATGCGCCAGATCACTCGCGATGCGCGGCTGATCAAGGCCGACGTGCGCAAGGATCCGCATGCCAACGAACTGTTCATGGAGCTGCTGACCAGCCCCAACGACGCCGAAGGCAGCCTGCGCGCGCTTAACGAGGCGGGCGTGTTCGGCCGCTTCGTGCCCGAGTTCGGGCGAGTCAACGCGCAGATGCAGTTCGACATGTATCACCACTATACGGTCGACGAGCACACCATCCGCGCGATCGGCCTGCTCGCCCGGATCGAGAAGGGCGAACTGCGCGAGGACCATCCGCTTGCCAGCGATATCGTCCACAAGGTGCAGTCGCGCCGCGCGCTCTACTGCTCGGTGCTACTGCACGACATCGCCAAGGGCCAGCGCGGCGACCATTCGCAGCTTGGTGCCGAGATCGCCTTGCGGCTGTGCCCGCGCCTCGGGCTGGACGCCGACGAGACCGAACTGGTCAGCTGGCTAGTGCGCCAGCATCTGTTGCTGTCTTCGACCGCGCAAAAGCGCGATATTTCCGACCCCAAGACGATTGCCGACTTCGTCGAGGTGGTGCAATCGCTCGACCGGCTGCGCCAGCTCACCTGCCTGACCATCGTCGATATCCGTGCGGTCGGGCCGGGCACCTGGAACAGCTGGAAACGCCAGCTGATTTCCGAGCTCTATGCCGCCGCCGAGGAACGGCTGAGGCTTGGCCACGCCGAATACCGGCGCGAGCACCGGATCGCCGCCAAGCAGGCCTTGGTGGCGGAGCGGATGGGCGCAAGCCAAGCCTTGGTCGAGACCATCGGCAAGCAGATGCCAGACGCCTACTGGATTGCCGAGCCTGACGAGATCATCGCGACCAACCTGGTCCAGCTCGCCTCCGCCCTCGATACAGGAAAGGCGCTGGCGATCCATTGCGAGTTCTATCCTGCGCGCGGCGCAACCCTGGTCACGGTGATCGCCCGCGATCATCCCGGCCTGTTCTACCGCATTGCGGGCGGCATCCATCTGGCTGGCGGCAACATCATCGACGCGCGCATCCATACCACCCGCAACGGCTATGCGGTCGACAATTTCCTCGTCCAGGACCCGCTCGGCAGGCCGTTCATGGAAGCCGACCAGCTCACCCGGCTGTCAACCTCGATCGAGAACGCGCTCGCCAACCGGGTCAAACTGCTGCCGCAACTTGTCGCCAAACCGCACGCGCGACCGCGCGCCGATGCCTTCGAAGTGCGCCAGCGGGTGATTTCCGACAACGATGCCTCGAACCGCTACACCGTGATCGAGGTCAATGCCCGCGATCGGCCAGCCCTGCTCAACCGGCTGGCGCGCAGCCTGTTCGAGCAGCGCCTGATGGTCCATTCGGCGCATATCGCGACCTATGGCGAGCGCGCGGCGGACACTTTTTATGTCACCGACCTGACCGGCGACAAGGTAACCTCCGCGAGCAGGCTCAAGGACATCGAGCTGGCCCTGCTCGCTGCAGCCAACGAGAGCCTTACTCCGGTCAAGGGCAAAAAGGCCGAGGTGGCCTGAGCCCTAGCCTGCGGCAGCCCGCAGCCTCTCCAGAGCCGCATCGCGGCCGAGCAGGGGCAGCAAGGCAGCCATCTCTGGGCCGTGATCGCGCCCGGTCAGGGCCTGGCGCAAGGGCTGGAACAGTGCCTTGCCCTTGCGCCCGGTCGTGTCCTTGAGCGCGCCGGTCAGCCCGGCCCAGGCCTCGTTGCCCCAATCGAGCGCAGCGAGAACCCGCACTGCCTCACCCAGAAACGCTCGCGTCTCTTCGTCGAAGTGCGGCGCATCGATCGGTCCGGTCACGACCTGCCACCAGTCTGCCGCTTCGCCCAGATGGGCAAGGTTCGGGCGGATCGCCAGCCATGCCGGCTCGTCCATGCCATCGGGCAAGCGCGCCTGCACCGCAGCGTAGGGCATGGCGTGAACCACCGCCGCATTGAGCCGGTGCAGCTCCTCCTCGTCAAAGCGGGCAGGGGCGCGACCGAAATGGGCAAGCGTGAAACTTGCGGCGAGCGCTTCGGCATCGAGGCCGGGATCGACCGGATCGGACGTGCCGAGCCGCGCCAGCAGGGCGATCAGCGCCTGCGGCTCGATGCCAGCCTCGCGCAACTGGTCGAGCCCGAGCGAGCCGAGCCGCTTCGACAATTTGCCCTCGCTGCCGACCAGCAGTGCCTCGTGCGCGAAACGCGGCGGCTTGCTGCCCAGCGCAGTGAACATCTGCATCTGGGTGGCAGTGTTGGAGACGTGATCCTCGCCGCGCAGCACGTCGGTGATCCCCATGGCGATGTCGTCGATCACCGAGGGCAGCATGTACAGCCACGAGCCATCGGCGCGGCGCACCACCGGGTCCGACATCTGCGCCGGATCGAATTGCTGGTCGCCGCGAATGCCGTCTGCCCACTGGATCGGCGCGGCGCGATCGAGCAGGAAGCGCCAGTGCGGCAGCTCGCCCGCAGCTGCCTTGGCGGCATGGTCCGCCTCACTGAGCGCCAGCGCGGCGCGATCGTAGATCGGCGGCAGGCCGCGCCCGAGCAGCACCTTGCGCTTGAGCTCAAGCTCTTGGGGGCTCTCGTAACAGCGATAGACCCGTCCCGCCGCGACCAGCCGGGCGAAGCTTTCCTCATAGAGCGCGAAGCGGGCCGACTGGCGCTCCTCGGCGTCGGGATTGAGGCCCAGCCAGGCCAGGTCGGCACGGATCGCCTCGACATATTCCTCCTTGCTGCGCTCGGCATCGGTATCGTCGATGCGCAGCAGGAAGCGCCCACCCTGCTTTTTCGCCCGCAGCCAGTTGTGCAGCGCGGTGCGCAGGTTGCCGACATGCAGGCGGCCCGTGGGCGAGGGTGCGAAACGGGTGGTGGCGGTCATGTCGGCTTCTATAGGCGTCTGCGTGCAATTCGCCACAACCACAACAGGATTGCGGCAAACATAGCGCGTTGAAGTAACCCGCTGGCGGCCGGAAACCAGGCAAATCCGACCGATCCGATGATGACGGCCGCCAGCGCCAGCCAATCGAGCCGACCCGGCGGGGAGCCCGCGCGAATGCGGCTGACGATGTGCGATACCACGGCTGCGGCGATCGCCAGTCCGGCGGTCTGCGCAGCCAGCGAATGGATGGCATCCTCGCCAGCATCGAACGGCACATCGGGCAACCAGGGACGGTGCGACCAAGCTGCCGAAGCGATCATGGCAAGGCCAAACACGGCCAGCGCCGCGCCTGTCGCTCGCTCTGTCGGCCACAGTCGACCGGCGGCTAACCAGGCTGCCAGTCCGAAAGCGGCAAGACCGATCCGCCCGATCCAGGCCCATGGCGTCGCTTGTGCAGCTGATTCGCTGATGCTGTGGCGCATCGCCTCAAGCCCGCTCGGCATCATCAGCGTGGCCGACGCAAGCAACACAAGGGCAAGCGCAGGAACCAGATCAGCCAGCCACGGGCGCAGGTGCCGGGTCACCCCGAACGGAACGAATGCGTGATCGGATACCTGCGATCCCGTCCGAAATTGCGGCTGGTCAGCTTGACGCCGGGCGGGGCCTGCCGCCGCTTGTATTCGGCCAGATGCAGCAGGCGCTCGATCCGGGCGACGGTGTCGCGATCGAAACCATCCTGCACCAGTTGCTCGACGCTCTTTTCGTGTTCGATCAGGCCCATCAGGATCGGATCGAGCACTTCGTAGGGCGGCAGCGAATCGCTGTCTTTCTGGTCGGGGCGCAGTTCGGCGCTTGGCGGCTTGGCGATGATGTTTTCCGGGATCACCTCGCCTGCCGGGCCCAGCGCACCGCGCGGCAGATGGCCGTTGCGCCAGCGGCAGACCTCGAAGACGGTGAGCTTGTAGGCATCCTTCAAGGGATTGTAGCCGCCTGCCATATCGCCATAGATGGTCGCATAGCCAACGCTCATCTCGCTCTTGTTGCCGGTAGTCACCAGCATCGGCCCGAACTTGTTCGACAGCGCCATCAGGGTGACGCCGCGAATGCGCGATTGCAGGTTCTCCTCGGTGAGGTCGACTGTGGTGTCGGCAAAGCTGTCTTCGAGCATGGCGTCAAAGCCGGTCACTGCCGGCTGGATCGGGATGGTTGAATAGCGGCAACCCAGCGCCTTGGCGCAGGCCATGGCATCGTCGAGGCTTTCCTGGCTGGTGAAGCGGCTGGGCAGCATCACGCACCACACCCGCTCTGCGCCCAGCGCATCGACCGCGATGGCAGCGCAGGCGGCGCTGTCGATGCCGCCCGACAGGCCAAGCACCACGCCGGGAAAGCCGTTGCGGTTGACATAGTCGCGCAGGCCCATGACCATCGCGGCGTAGATCTCCTCCGGCCCCTCGGCGAGGGTGGCGATCTCGCCCCGATCGCAGCGCCAGCCCTGCGCGGTCTTGGTCCAGGAGGTAGTGACCTCCTGCTCTTCCCAGTCGCGCATCTGCACTGCGAGGCTGCCATCGCCATTGACCACGAAGCTGGCGCCATCGAACACCAGCTCGTCCTGCCCGCCAACCCGGTTCAGAAAAGCGAGCGGCAGCTGGGTGTCGGCGGCGCGGCGCTTGGCGACACCCTCGATACGCAGCGCGTCCTTGTTGATCTCGTAGGGGCTGCCATTGATCGAGATGAGGATTTCCGCGCCGAAATCGGCGAGGTGACGGCACACGTCGGGTTGCCAGATATCCTCGCAGATCGGCAGGCCGATCATCACGCCCTTGAACACGATCGGTTCGGGCAGCGGGCCGGGCTGGAACACGCGCGGTTCGTCAAAGACGCCGTAATTGGGCAATTCGTGCTTGAGCCGGACAGCAGCGATCTTGCCCTTCTCCAGCAAGGCGATGCCATTGTGCAGCTCGCCATCGAGCACGAAGACCGAGCCGACCAGCATGGCGGGCCCCTGAGTGCGGCCGGTTTCCTTGGCGAGCCTTTCCAGCTCCTCGACCGCGCGCTCGATCAGCGCAGGCTTGAGCACGAGGTCCTCGGGCGGATAGCCGATGAGTTGCAGCTCGGGAAAGACGATGAGATCGGAACCGCCATTCGGCCCCTTGGCGGCGCGGTCGCGTGCGGCAAGCATGCGCTGGGCGTTTCCGGCAATATCGCCCACCGTCTGGTTGAGCTGGGCAAGCGTGATCTTGAGCGTATCGGGCATCGCGGACAAATGCCGCCTCACTTGCGATCATGCAAAACAAATGTTGGGCGAGGCGGACCGCGCCAACAAAAAAACCCTCCGCAAGGCGAAGGGTAACGTCACGGCCTGCCGCAGGCACTGCGGTGGTCGGCGAAATACAAGCAAACCGGGGCGCCGACCTTGTCGGCCAGCGCCCCTGCCTGTTTCGCAAACGATTACTCGGCCTTGGCAGGCTCCGCAGCGGCAGCGCCTTCGGCGGCATCGGCAGCGCCTTCGGCGGCAGCGGCAGCGCCTTCGGCGGCAGCGGCAGCGCCCTCTTCAGCCATCGCGCCCTCAGCGGGAGCTTCCTCGGCCACGGCTTCTTCAGCCATCGCTTCGGTGTCTTCAGCCTTGGCTTCTTCAGAGGCCTGGTCGGCGCTGCCACAGGCAGCCAGAGCCAGAGCGGCAGCCGACGTGAAAGCGGCATATGCGAACTTCTTCATGCGAATCCCCTTGCTATGACCAGTGCGCGACGCTTGTCGTGCGCACCATCGCAGGCATCCCTGCTGCTCCCGTTTAGACGAGAGCAAGGCTCAAGGCAAATGCCGAGAATGCAACCGCACGGCGCGAGCGCATTTTCGCGGCGGGTTGAAAACATATAAAGATTTCTTTATATCCTATTTGTATAATCGCTGTATGGGTCTTGCAATGCGGATCGAACCTCTCCTTGGCGGCCTTTCGGACCTGACGCGGCTGCGTATCATGCGCCTGCTCGCGCACATGGAGCTGGCAGTGGGCGAACTGGCGCAAGTGCTGGGCCAGAGCCAGCCGAGGGTCTCGCGCCACGTGCGCATCCTGTGCGAGGCGGGCCTGGCCGAGCGCCGCAAGGAAGGCAGCTGGGTGTTCCTGCGCAGCGCCGTCGGAAAGGACCGCGCCCCGCCGCTCGCCGCAGCGGCAGCCGCCCTGCTCGATACGGCAGAGCGCGACGATGCCGCATTTGCCGCGCGCTGCGCCGAAGACCGTCGCCACCTTGCCGCGATTCGCGCTGACCGGGCAGCCAAGGCCGAGGCCTATTTCTCCCGCCACGCCGAGGAGTGGGACACCTTGCGGCTGCTGCATAGTCCCGACGAGCCAGTCGAGGCGGCGCTGGTGCGCGAACTGGGCCTGAGCAGGGATCGGAGCGGGCCAGTGCTAGGCGAAGTGCTCGATGTCGGCACCGGTACCGGCCGCATGGCCGAGCTGTTCGCGCCCTACGCCGCGCATGTCAGCGCTCTCGATCGCAATCCCGAAATGCTCCACATCGCCCGCGCCCGGCTGCAAAGATTTCCCGCGGGCCTGGTCAATCTCGTGCAGGGCGACTTCCTCGCCTTGCCCTTTGCCGACTCTGCCTTCGACACCGTGCTGTTCCATCAGGTGCTGCACTATGCGCAGGAGCCCGGCGCGGTTCTGGCCGAGGCAGCGCGGGTCACGCGAGCGGGCGGTACGATCGCGCTCGTCGATTTCGCCGCGCACGATCGCGAGGAACTGCGCGAACGCCACGCCCATGCCCGGCTCGGCTTTTCCGACGAACAGATGCTGGCGCTGCTCAGCGAGGCCGGCTTTGCCAGTCGCCC
This sequence comes from Novosphingobium sp., assembly GCA_044378785.1. Lineage (GTDB taxonomy): Bacteria > Pseudomonadota > Alphaproteobacteria > Sphingomonadales > Sphingomonadaceae > Novosphingobium. Next base: position 3,270 of record JBIPOX010000017.1, on the reverse strand, counting down.
GGCGATCGCGCTTCCCGGCACGCCTTTGACCGTGAAGATATGGACGGCGCGCAAGAACCCGGCCAACAGCGAAGCGGCAGTCCGCATGGGCGCGGCCAAGAGAAAGACGAAAACGCCATGACCGCACCGCTCGATGCCGCCCGCGAGGAGCGCACCGCGCACGAAGCGCCGCTGTTCGCGGCGCTGCCCGGCGATCTTGAGGTTTCGTTCGAGTTTTTCCCGCCCAAGACCGACAAGATGCACGAGCAGCTGTGGCAAGCGATTGAAACGCTTTCGCCGCTCGGCCCACGCTTCGTCTCGGTAACCTATGGGGCGGGCGGCTCGACCCGCGAGCGCACCCACGGCACGGTGGCGCGCATCCAGCGCGAGACGCCGCTTGCCGCCGCCGCGCATCTCACCTGCGTCGAGGCGACCCGCGACGAAATCGATGCAATCGCGCAGGATTACTGGGACGCAGGCGTGCGCCACATCGTCGCGCTGCGCGGCGATCCGCCCGAGGCTGGCAAGCCCTATGCTCCCACCCCGGGCGGCTACGAGAATGCCGCCGCGCTGGTCGCCGGGCTGCGGGCGCTGCACCCGTTCGAGATCTCGGTATCCGCCTATCCCGAATGCCATCCCGATTCGCCGAGCATCGAAGCCGATCTCGACAACCTCAAGCGCAAGATCGACGCAGGCGCGAGCCGGGCGATCACCCAGTTCTTCTTCGAGCCCGACACCTACCTGCGGTTTCGCGACCGCGCCGCCGCTGCCGGGATCGAGGCGGAGATCGTGCCGGGCGTCATGCCAGTGATGAGCTTTGCCGCGGTCGCACGGATGTCAGCGATGTGCGGCACGGCGGTGCCCGACTGGATGGGCACCCTGTTCGAGGGGCTCGACGAGCGGCCCGACGCGCGCCAACTGGTCTCGGCAACGATAGCTGCCGAGCTGTGCCGCCGCCTCTACGCCGGGGGCGTGCGCCAGTTCCATTTCTACACGCTCAACCGCGCCGAACTGGCCTATTCGATCTGCCACCTGCTCGGCATGAGACCCAAGGACCCTTCAGCATGACCGCCCGACCCAATGCCGAAACGGAATTCCGCGCCCGCGCCGCGCAGCGCGTGCTGATCTTCGACGGTGCCTATGGCACCGCAATCCAGAAGTACGGCCTGCAGGAGGCCGACTATCGCGGCGACCTTGACCTGCCGCTCGACCAGAAGGGCAACAACGACCTGCTGTGCCTGACCCGGCCCGATGTCATCCGCGAAATTCACAGTGCCTATCTCGAGGCCGGGGCGGACATGATCGAGACCAATACCTTCTCCTCGACCACGATCGCCATGGCCGATTATGGCTGCGAGCATCTGGTGCGTGAAATCAACCTAGCCGCAGCCACGCTCGCTCGCGAGGCCTGCGACGCGGCCGAGGCCAGCGATGGCCAACGCCGCTTCGTGGCGGGCTCGATCGGACCGACCAACAAGACCCTGTCGATTTCGCCGCAGGTCAACGATCCGGGTTACCGCGAGGTCGATTTCGATACGCTCAAGGCCACCTACCGCGAGCAGTGCGACGCCCTGATCGAGGCCGGGGTCGATTTCCTGCTGATCGAGACCTGCTTCGACACGCTCAATGCCAAGGCAGCCGGAATGGCCGCAAGGGAGGCCGAGGCAGCAAGCGGGCGCGAGGTGCCAGTAATGCTCTCCTTCACCATCACCGACATGAGCGGGCGCAACCTGTCGGGCCACACGATCATGGCTTTCTGGTATTCGCTGCGCCACCTCAAGCCGCTGACCATCGGGGCGAACTGCGCGTTCGGGGCAGACAGGATGCGCCCCTATCTGACCGAGCTGGCCAAGGACACCGACACGCTGATCATGGCCTTTCCCAATGCCGGCCTGCCCAACGAGCTGGGCCAGTATGACGAGCTTCCCGAAAAGACCGGCGCGCTGATCCGCGAATGGACCGATGCCGGGCTGGTCAACGTCGTCGGCGGCTGCTGCGGCACTTCGCCTGCGCATATCGCCGCGATTGCCCGGGCGGTGGCTGATGCAAGCCCCCGCGCTGTGCCCGCAGCCGAAGCAAAAACCCGGCTTGCCGGGCTGGAACCCTTTGTGATGGCGGCCTAGCCTGCGGAAAGAACATGGTCGTCATTCCCGCGAAAGCGGGAACCCATCTCGCGACCTTTCGAACATATGCGACGGCTGGAGATGGATCCCCGCCTTCGCGGGGATGACGATAATGAATGAATTGAGTTCCACCCGCCCCGCTGGCTCGCTGTTCGTCAATATCGGCGAGCGCACCAACGTCACTGGCTCGGCGGCCTTCAAGAAGTTGATCCTGTCTGGCGACTATGCCGCGGCAGTCGAGGTGGCGCGCCAGCAGGTCGAGAACGGCGCGCAGATCATCGACGTCAACATGGACGAGGGCCTGCTCGACGCGGTCGAGGCGATGACCCGGTTCCTCAAGCTGATCACTGCCGAGCCCGACATCAGCAGGGTGCCGGTGATGATCGACAGTTCCAAATGGGAAGTGATCGAGGCGGGCCTCAAATGCGTCTCGGGCAAGCCCATCGTCAACTCGATCTCGATGAAGGAAGGCGAAGGCCCGTTCCTCGAACAGGCGCGGCTGTGCATGGCCTATGGCGCGGCAGTCGTGGTCATGGCCTTCGACGAGACCGGACAGGCCGACAGCAAGGCGCGCAAGGTCGCCATCTGCCAGCGCGCCTATCGCCTGCTGACCGGGATCGGCTTTGCCCCCGAAGACATCATCTTCGATCCCAACATCTTTGCCGTCGCCACCGGCATCGAGGAGCATGATCGCTATGCGCTCGATTTCATCGAGGCAGTGGCTGAATTGCGCGAGCTGTGCCCGCACGTGCATTTCTCGGGCGGGCTTTCCAACCTCTCGTTTTCGTTTCGCGGCAACGAGACAGTGCGCCGCGCGATGCATTCGGTGTTTCTCTATCATGCGATCCCGGCCGGGCTCGACATGGCGATCGTCAATGCGGGGCAACTTGACGTCTACGACCAGATCGACCCCGTGCTGCGCGAGGCCTGCGAGGACGTAGTGCTCAACCGCAAGCCAGCCCAAGGCGACCTTTCCGCCACCGAGCGGCTGATCGCGCTCGCCGAAAGCTACAAGGGCAAGGACGAGCGCGCCGAAAAGGAAGCCGAGGAATGGCGCGGCTGGCCAGTCGCCAAGCGGCTCGAGCACGCGCTGGTCAAGGGGATCGATGCGCATATCGTCGATGATACCGAGGAAATGCGCGCCGCCACTGCTCAGGCAGGCGGCCGC
>JBIPOX010000342.1:0-2620 GCA_044378785.1 Novosphingobium sp. | reverse complement strand
CGCCATCGGGCGGATACGATTTCGGCAATGTGAGGACCGGGCCGCTGGGTAAGGTCGAACTTCTGCGCGGTTCGAACTCGGTGGTCTGGGGTTCGGACGCAATTGGCGGTGTGCTGGCCTTGACCTCGCGCGACGTGAACGGGCTCGAGGGCGCCGTCGAATATGGCGCGCGCCAAAGCGTCAACGGTGATATCAGCGGCGGCATCGCTTCGGATCGCGCAGCCCTGACGCTTTCGGCAGGCCATACCGAGACTGACGGTTTCTCTTCCGCCGCATCGGGCAGCGAGCCGGACGGGTTTCGGCAGGATCGGCTGAGCGGGCGCGGCCGATATGGCCTGACCGACAGGCTCTGGCTGGTGGCATCGGGGCGCTGGGCCAGGAGCCGCGCCGAATTTGACGGCTTCGCTTTCGTGCCGCCGTTTGGTCTGGTCGATACGCCCGAGTATACCAAGACGCGCGAAGTGTCGGGTTCGGCCGGGTTCGAATATTCCAGCGATACGCTCGAACTGAAAGCCGCCTATTCGTTGCACGACATTGGCCGCGACAATTTCGATCCGCGCTTTGGCAGCGAACCGGGGTTTGCCAGCGATGGACGCCGCCAGCGCGCCGAGATCAGGGGGCGCTACCTGTTTTCCAGCCAATTCCGCCTCGATTTCGGCGCGGAACACGAATGGTCGCGCTTCAAGACCAATTTCGACGAACCTGCCGGTGCCAATCAGTCGAGCGCGCATTTCCTGCTCGGCTGGGCAATCGGCAAGTCCAGCCTGGCAGCAGGCGCACGGCTTGACCATCACTCGCGCTTTGGCAGCGAGGTGACGCTGGGTGCCAATGGTAGCCACGAGCTTGGCGGCGGCTGGCGTTTGCGCACTTCTTATGGCGAAGGTTTCAAGGCACCGACGCTCTATCAGCTGCGGTCCGACTTCGGCAATCTGGCGCTTCGTCCCGAGCGTTCGCGCAGCTTCGATGTAGGTCTGGAACAGGGCGATCGCAACGGCGGTGCCCACTTTGCGCTGACTGCGTTCCGGCGCGACACGCGCGGGCTGATCGATTTTGTCTCGTGCTTCTCCACTGCCGATCCGCTCTGCGCCGATGGCAGGTTTGGTTTCTACGCAAACGTCGGCAAGGCGCGCGCGCAGGGCTTCGAGCTGGAGCTTGGCGCGAAGATTTCGCAGCGCTTTCGCGCGCAGGCGGCCTATACTCTGCTGAAAACCCGGGACCTGACGCCGGGCGCGGCCAATCGCGGCAATGCCCTGTCGCGCCGTCCGCGCCATGCGGTCACGGTCTCGCTCGACTGGCAAAGCCCGCTGGCCGGGCTGACTCTGGGAGGTGATCTGCGCATGGTGAGCCAGAGCTTTGACGATGCAGGTAATTTCGTGCGGATCGAAGGCCATGCGCTCGCTACCCTGCGCGCCGCGCTTCCGGTAAGCGAGGCGATCGAACTGTTCGGCAGGATCGAGAACGTCACCGATGCGCAATACCAGACCGCTGCCGGCTATGCCTCGGCAGGGCGCTCTGCCTTTGTCGGGCTGAGGGCAAGGATGTGATACGGGCGCTGGTCCTGATTGCGGCGCTGGCGGGCTGCGCGCCTGCTCAACCCGCGCCCGAGCGCTTGCCCGAGCGGCCCAGGATCGTCTCGCTCAATCCGTGCAGCGACGCGATCCTCGCGCAAGTCGCCGAGCCTGGCCAGTTGCTGGCAATTTCGCATTACAGCCACGACCGCGCATCCAGCTCGATGGACTTGGCCGAGGCGGCGCGGTTTCGCGCTGTCTCCGGTTCGGCCGAGGAGGTACTGGCGCTGCGCCCCGATGTGGTAGTGGCCGACCCGTTCCTGGCCCCGGGAACCCGCGCCGCGATAGCGCGAGCCGGGATTGCGCTGGTCAGCCTGCCGATGGCACGCACGGTCGAGGAGAGCCGCAGGCAAGTGCTCGAGCTAGCCCGGCTGGCAGGCGACGAAAACCCGGGAATCCTGCTCAACGCCGAGATCGACGCGGCCCTGGCCCGCGCTGCCGCGCCGCGCGAAAATCCGCCGATCCCGGCCGTCGTCTGGCAGGCAGGCGGGATCGTGCCCGGGCGCGATACCCTGGTTGCCGACCTGCTCGCGCGCACTGGCTTCGTGCTGCAAAGCGCTGCGCAAGGCATGGGGCAGGCCGATCACATGCCGCTCGAGGCGCTGCTCGCCGATCCACCCCGGGTTCTGTTTGTCGCTGGCGATGGGCGGGCGCGGGAGAACGCGATGCTCGTGCACCCGGCGCTGGACCGGCTGGCGGGAACCGAGCGGGTGGGTTTCGATGCCTCGCTGCTGTGGTGCGGCGGACCAACTATAGCGCGCGCTGTCAGGCATCTGGCCGAGGCGAGGCAAAGCCTGTGAGCTGCCTGTCCTTCGAGACGGGGCTTCGACCCTGCTCAGCCCCTCCTCAGGACGAAGGGATTTCTGCGATACCCGTTTGCCCTGAGGAGCAAGGACGCAAGTCCGAGCGTCTCGAAGGGGCAAGACAATGACACGCCCGCTCCTCCTGCTTGGTATCGCCATCGCCCTTGCCCTTCCGCTCTCGCTGCTGGCCGGGCGGGTGTGGCTCGATCCCTTCGACCCGCACTTGCGCAATGCGGCAGTGATCCTGAT
>JBIPOX010000292.1:0-2969 GCA_044378785.1 Novosphingobium sp. | reverse complement strand
GCAGCGGCTTGAAGGAATTGTCCTCGATCAGGTCAAAGATGGCGATCCGCCGCTCCTGCTCGATATCGGCATTGCGCCACAGGATCGTCGCTTCGTCGAGTTCGATGTGTATGATGCGTGGATCGGACATGAGCGGCGGCTTTACAGAAGCGCAGTGCACTGGGGCAAGCCCCTCGCGGACCATCCACAAGCTGTGGATTAAATCCGCCGCGCAAGCGGCTTGCCGCAAGCCCGCCCGGCGCGCAATGAAGGGTCACCATGGCAACCGAAGACCTCCTCATTCGCCCGGCGCAAGACAGCAGCCAAGGCCCGGTCGCGCGCGCGTTGCCCGCCAATATTGAGGCCGAGGCCGCCTTTCTGGGCGCAGTGCTGATCGACAACCGGGTCATCGAGGAGCTGACCACCGCGCTTGCGCCCGGCCACTTTTTCGAGCCGGTCCATGCCCGTATCTACGAGCGGGTGCTGCACTTGCTCGATCGCAAGGCTGTGGTCACACCGGTCACGCTCAAGCCCTATTTCGAGGCTGACGAAGCACTCAAGGACCTCGGCGGGCTGGCCTATCTGGCGCGGCTTACCGCCGATGGCCAGGGCCTGCTCGCCCCGCGTGAACTGGCCGCGCAGATCTATGACCTGGCGCTGCTGCGCGAACTGGTCTCGGTCGGGCGCGGGCTGGTCGAATCGGCGATGGACACCTCCGAATCGGTCGAGCCGCTCGAACAGATCGAACTGGCCGAGGCCGCGCTCTATTCTGTCGCCGAAGGCGCTGCCGGACAAAACGAGGCACAGAGCTTTGGCAAGGCGACGCACACCGCTATCCAGCAGATCGAACGCGCGCTCAATTCAGGCGGGCACATTTCGGGCAAGACCACAGGGCTTTCCGATCTCAACGAAAAGATCGGCGGCCTGCACGATTCCGACCTGATCATTGTCGCGGGGCGTCCAGGCATGGGCAAGACCTCGCTTGCCACCAATATCGCTTTCAACGCTGCCGACCGGCTGCGCCGCGATCTCGACGATGGTATCCCCAAGGAGCAATCGGTCGGAGCTGCGACTGCCTTTTTCAGCCTCGAGATGAGCGCGGACCAGCTCGCCACCCGCATCCTGGCCGAACAATCGAAGATCAGCTCGGAAAAGCTGCGCATGGGCCGGATCAGCCGCGAGGATTTCCAGCAGCTTTCCTTCGCCAGCCAGCGGCTTGCCGAACTGCCGCTCTACATCGACGACACCCCGGCGCTGTCGATCGCGGCGCTGCGTACCCGCGCCCGCCGCCTCAAGCGACGGCACGATATTGGCCTGATCGTCGTCGATTACCTGCAATTGCTGCAAGGTTCGGGTCGCGCCAACGACAACCGGGTCAACGAAATCTCGGAGATCAGCCGCGGCCTCAAGACGCTCGCCAAGGAGCTCGGGGTGCCGGTCATCGCGCTGTCGCAGCTCAGCCGCGCGGTCGAGAGCCGTGAAGACAAACGCCCGATGCTCTCGGACCTGCGCGAATCGGGCTCGATCGAGCAGGACGCGGACATGGTGTGGTTCATCTTTCGCGAAGAATACTATCACGATGCGACCAAGCCGCAGACCCCAGACGGGACCAGCAGCGCCGACCTCGTCGCCAAATATAACGAGTGGGAGCAGAAGCATATGGAGGTGGTGAACAAGGCCGCCATCATTGTCGCCAAGCAGCGCCACGGCTCGACCGGCATTGTCCAGCTCCGCTTCGAGGCCGAGTTCACCAAGTTCAGCGACCTGGCCCGGGGAGACCGGCGGGACTACGACTTTGATTGACGCACCAGTGATGCTGATCGCCGGGGGCAGCGGCTCGATCGGGTCGGCTACGGCGCGCGAGGCACTGGACCTCGGCTGGACAGTGGCGCTGCACGGCAAGACCCCGGCCAAGCTCGCCGCGCTCGAGGCGGAACTGAGCGCGCTGGGCACGGTCGCATGTTTCGAGGCTAACGTGTTCGCAGCCGACGGGGCTAGCACCCTGGTTGCCCAGGTCGCCGCGCGATTCGGCCGCATCGACGCGGTGATCGATTGCGTGGCGGCAGGGGTCGAGGGCATTCGCGGCCTGTTTCCCGACACCGACCCTGCTGCCTTCACCCCTTTCTACGACGTGTCGACCGGCTGGCTGTTGCGGCTTGCCCATGCCGCCTATCCTCATCTCAAGGTCAGGGGCGGCACGATCATTTCGTTCATTTCCGACGCCGGCATCTTCGCCGCGCCGCACCAGACCGCGATCGGCACGGTGCGCGCCGCCTGCATCGGTTTCGTACGCAATCTGGCACGCGAGGCGGGACGCGACGGCATCCGCGCCCATGTCATCTCGGTAAGCTATGTCGAGGGCAGCGACATTGTCGCCCGGATCGGGCCGGAACGGATGAAGACGGCGCAACGCCGAGCGGGCCTGGGCCTGCCCGAAGCCACCGACATCGCGCCGCTGACGGTCTTCTTGTGCGGGCCCGGTGCCGCCAGGATCACTGGTCAGGTGATTTCGATCAACGGGGGGCTCAACGCATGAGCGAGGCAATCGACGACGATCTGGCCGCGCGGCTGCTGCCGCTCGCAGGCGGGGTCAATTTCCGCGACATGGGCGGCTATCCGGCAGCCGATGGCAAGCGGGTCAAGTGGCGCCACCTCTATCGCTCGGGCACCATGGCACGGCTGACCGAGGCTGACCGGGCCCATCTGAACGAGCGCGGCATCCGCACCGTGATCGATTTCCGCACTGAATCAGAGCATCTGCACGAACCCAACGAGTGGGGCATGGCGCTAGGAGCAGATGCCTATTGGCGGCGCGCGCATGACGAGACCTTCGGCAACTGGTCGGATATCGACCCGGCGCGCCTTGGCACCGAACGCGATGCCGAACGCGTCCTGGAGGCCGGTTTTCGCCGCCTGCCCGAACAGCAGGCGCAAGCTTACGCCGAAATGTTCCGTCGCCTTGCCGCTGGCGCGGTTCCGGCCGTGATCCA
>JBIPOX010000063.1:0-6442 GCA_044378785.1 Novosphingobium sp. | reverse complement strand
ATCGACAAACCGGTTTTCGCCCAGCTTGTCGCGAGCCTTCATCGCGATATCCATGCCGCGCCCCCAGAACTTGACGCAGTGCTCGCCGATCATCTCCTTGGTGATCGCACCGGGCGGGCAGATGTTCGACCACATCATCTCGAAGAGGCTGCATGCCGAAGCAATCGTCTTGGTCGGCTCGCGGTGGGTCATGACAATGGTCGAGCCGGGATACTGCCGCACGATCGCCTCGAAGCGGAACAGGTGCGGCGGCGACTTGAGCAGCCAGCGATTCGGGCCGCGCTTCCATTGCAGCAGCTTGAGCACCTTTTCATGGAATTTGTAGAGCGAGCTGCAATCGTCGGCCATCCACCAGTCGAGGTACTGGTCCGGCATCGGGAAGCGCTGATGCGACTGGCGCATGTCATAGCCAGCCAGAACCACCAGCTCCTCTTCCGGGCCGTCAGGATCGTAGAGATGCACAGACTGGTCGATGGTCGCCGCCCGCGCCCGCGCAGCGAGCGCACGCGGATCGTTGTCTTCCTCGCCTTGCACCGGCGGCGGCAAGGGCTCGCGCGTTTCCCAGTCGCGCGCGAAGCGAAAGCGCGGGTCGAGCGCCATCATCGCCACGGTAGCGGTAGTGCCCGAACGCGCCATGCTGCCGACAATCGTCGGCCCCTCGATCTCCTGTTGTTCGATCTCGGGATGCTCGATCAGAAACTGCTCAAGCCCTTCGCGCAAGGGCGCATCGACGACGCCGGTCCACCCGGTCTGGCGGCAGGCTTGCTCGATAATCTCGTCGGCTGTCGGAACCACCGCTTCGCTCACGTTTCTCTCCCTGTGCTTGTCGGGTCCATGTGCCGCTGCGAACCGGCCAGTGCAAGGCCCGAGTGCGCCTGAAAACACTTTGCCGCCCCCACGCCTTGGCTTACAGCCAAGGCCGAGAGGACAAGCCATGGCGCAACTGACACCGCTGTCGCCCGAGTTCGCCGCGCGGATCGACGGGATCCAGGCCGCCAGCGCCAGCCAAGCGGACATTGCCTTCGTGCGTGCCGCCCTGATCGACCATTGCGTGCTAGTCCTGCCCGGCCAACAGCTCGCTGATGATGAGCAGGCCAGATTCGCCGCAAGTTTCGGCGAGTTGGACAGCTACAGCCAGATGTCGGGCGACTATGCGCGCGGAATGCGCAAGGACCTGTTGCAGGTTTCCAACCTTGGCGACGACGGCAGGCCAGTGGGTTTCGACGATCGGCGGCGGCTGCTCGATATGGGCAACCGTTTCTGGCACACCGATGCCTCGTTCAAGCCGGTGCCTGCCCACTTGTCGATGCTCTATGGCATCGAGGTGACGCGCCAGGGGGGCGAAACCCAGTTTGCCGACATGCGCGCTGCCTGGGACAACCTCGAGGCGGACCGGCGCGACCTCGTCGAAGGGCTGTCCGCCGAGCACTCAGCAACCACAGCGCGACGCGCCTTGGGCTTTGACGATTTCCGCGAGGACAATCCGGCCGTGACCAGCCGCGTCACTCACGATCTGGTGCGGATGCTGCCCGAGACCGGTCGCAAGACGCTCTATCTTTCGGCCCACGCCGACCACATTGTCGGCATGCCGGTGCCGGCCGGGCGGCTGTTGCTCGCCGAACTGACCGAGCATGCGACCCGGCCCGGCAACGTGTTCACGCACCGCTGGCAGACCCGCGATCTGGTGATCTGGGACAACCGTTGCACCATGCACCGCGCCTGCCGCTATCGCGCTGACCGCGAGACGCGCCAACTTCGCCGCGCCAGCACGATCGCTCCTGAATTCGCCGCAAACTCGGCAGCAGACGTCCGCGTCCCTGCCTGGAAAATCGAAGCGGCAGCCTGAAAACCCAACCTGGAGAGACGAATTGACCTATCGCGTAATTCAATGGACCACCGGCAATGTCGGCGTGCGCACGCTGCGTGCCATCATCGCCAACCCGAAATACGAGCTGGTCGGGGTCTATGCCTATAGCCCTGCCAAGGCAGGCACCGACGCAGCCGAACTGGCCGGGCTGTCGGCATCCACTGGCGTCAAGGCAAGCAACGACATCGACGCGCTGATCGCGCTCGAGCCGGATGTCTGCGTCTATACCGCGCAGTGGCCCGATTTCGACGATCTGGTGCGGTTGCTGGAGGGCGGCGTCAACGTCGTGACGACAGCTGCAATCATCACTGGGGCGCATTACGGCCAGCGCGAGCGGCTGCATGCGGCAGGCATCAAGGGCAATGCCTCGCTCTATGGGACCGGGGTCAACCCGGGCTTTGCCGATATGCTCGCGCTGTCATTGACCCAGGTCTGCGACCGGGTCGAGCAGGTGCGCATGCTCGAATCGGTCGATTGCACCGACTACGACAGCTGGACCACCGAGGTTAAGGTTGGTTACGGCAAGGCACTCGACGACCCCACGATCATTCCCGAAGCGCGCGAGGCGACTGCGGTGTTCTCCGACGCGGTCGAGGTGATCGCCACCGGGCTTGGCGTCGAACTTGACGAGATCACCTTCGACATGGACGTGTTCCCGGCGACCCAGGACAACGATCTGGGCTATGCCTTCATTGCCAAGGGCACGGTCACTGCCGTCGATGCGCGCTGGCGCGGCTGGAAGAACGGCAAGGACCTCGTCGTGCTGCGCACCCAATGGCTCAAGGGCAAGAACTGGTCGGAGGCATTCGAACTGCGCCACGGCTACATCATGGAAGTCGACGGGCGACCGACGATCCGCAACCATTTCATGCTGCTGCCCGATCCGGACTGGAACGAGGCAGATTTCATGGGACTGGGTATGATCGCCACTGGCCTGCCGGCGGTAAATGCCATTCCCGGGGTAGTCGCCGCCAAGCCCGGCGTGGTGACCGGCAACGACATCCCGACTGTCGGGGCCTACGGGCTGGCTGGGGGCTGAGCGGGGTTCAGAGCCCCCACTTGCCAGAAGCGAGCCGCTCGGTGTGGAAGTGATCGTCGCCGAGCAATTCGCCTGCCGCCTGCGCGCGCTTGACGAAGAGCCCGACGTCGAAATCGTCGGTCATGCCGATGCCGCCGTGCATCTGCATCGCCTCCATCGCCACGTCGCGGGCAAGCCGGGTCATCGTCGCCTTAGCAAGGCTGGCCAGCCAGGTCGCATCCTCGCTGCCCTCGTCGAGCGCGCGCAGCGCCTTGAGCACAACACCGCGCGCGATGTCGAGCCGCGCATAGAGCCGCGCCGCGCGATGCTGCAGCGCCTGGAACGAACCGATCAGCCGGTCGAACTGCTTGCGCTCTTTCAGGTAAGAGACAGTGCGGCTGAACGCCTCGTCGGCGAGCCCAAGCAACTCGGCCGCAAGCAGCGCTCGGCCCAAATCGAGCCCGGCAGCAATCGCCGCGCTGGCATCGCCCTCGCCCAGCCGGACGGCAGGAGTGCCCGACAAGGCAAGTTTGGCGTAATTGCGCGAATCGACCGAGGCAAATTTGTCAGCTGCAAGGCCGGTCGCACCCTTCTCGACGAGGAACAGCGCGGGCACCCCTTCGGCACGAGCGGAAACGATATAGGCGTCGGCCTCGAAACCATCGATCACGGCGGTCTTGGCACCGGTCAGGGTCCAGCCCGCGCCTGCCCGCTCAGCTTTCGTGTCCAACCGGGCAGGATCGTGCCGCGCCGCCTCGTCCAGCGCGGGAGCCACAACCCGTTCGCCCGCAACGATCGGGCCGAGCAGTTCGGCGCGCTGGCTATCGCTGGCGGCAACGGCGATCAATGTGGCGGAGATGGCCGCGCCAAGCATCGGCGAGGCAGCCAGCACGCGCCCGGCCTGTTCGAGCACCAGGCCCGCAGCCGCCGTGCCCATGCCGACCCCGCCGTCAGCCTCGGCAACATTAGGCGCAACCAGTCCGTTTTCCGCCAGCTTGGCATAGAGCGAGCGATCCCATGCCAAGGGCGCACCGCTGTCGCGAAGGGCACGAAACGCGGTGACCGGCGCTTCGCGGTCAAGCAGACCGCGAGCCGAATCGACCAGCATCGTTTCGTCTTGCGAAAGCACCAGGGCCATCACTTTTGCTCCGGAAGTTCGAGGGCACGCTTTGACAGCACGTTGAGCTGGACCTCGTTCGATCCGCCAGCAACGCAATTGGGAGGTGCCTGCAACCATTCGTAGGCATCGCGGCCATCGACGGCGAGCTCGTCAAAGCCGCCGAGTGACATCGCCAGCCGGGTGCGGCGCGCCGCCAGTTCGGTGCCGAGCAGCTTCATCACATTGGGCGAGAACGGCGAGAGCGATCCGGCCTTGCCTGCATCGAACATGCGCTCGCCCGCGATCTGCATCGCCCAGGTCTCCATCATCGTCTCGGTCACCTCAAGGCGCAGCCCCGGCTCACGGGCAAGGCCTTCGCGGCCCAGCCGCTCGAGCGCGACATCGGCTACCGTCGCGCCCGTGCCGCCGCCGAGGCTCTGGCCCATCGAGGCGCGCTCGAAGGTCAGCAGGTACTTGGCGACGTCCCAGCCCCTGCCCTGTTCGCCGACAAGGTTCTGCTTGGGCACATAGGCATCGTCGAAGAAGGTCTGCGCGAAATGCTCGTTGCCGCTGATCATGCGGATCGGGCTGGCGTTGACGCCATCCTGCGCCATGTCGATCAGCAGGAAACTGATACCAAGGTGCTTAGGCGCATCGGGCTCGGTTCGCACGAGCGTGAAGATCATGTCGGCCTTGTGGCCGTAGGTGGTCCAGATCTTCTGGCCATTGACGAGGAAATGATCGCCCTTGTCCTCGCCGCGCGTGGTCAGGCTGGCGAGATCGGAACCCGCCCCCGGCTCGGAATAGCCTTGTGCCCAGCGGATCTTGCCTTGCGCGATCAGCGGGATGTGCTCCAGCTTCTGCTCTTCGGTACCGAACTTGAGCAGCGCCGGGCCGAGCATCATGATGCCCAGGCTGGCGAGCGGGTCGGGCGCGCCGATCCGCTCCATCTCCTGCTTGAGCACCCGGCCCTGCGCCGCGTCGAGCCCGCCGCCGCCATACTGGCTCGGCCAGGTAGGCACGGTCCAGGCGCGCTGCGCCATGCGTTCGAACCACAGCTTGTGGTGCTCGCTGGGATAGACCGGATTGCGGCCGCCCCAGAATGAGGTATCCATCCCGCGCGGCAGGAAGCGCATCTCTTGGGGGCAGTTCTCCTCCAGCCACTCGCGCACTTCCAGCCGGAAGCTGTCGAGATCGCTGGCGCTGCGCTCCTGCGTCTGGGTGGCCATGATCAGCTATCCTCCAGCCCGAACAGCTTCAGTGCATTGCCGCGCAGGAACTTTGGCCATACCTCATCCTTGAACGGCACGTTCTGCATGTCGGCCATGATCCGCTCGAGGCTCATGCCCATCGGGAAGTAGCCAGCGTAGAGCACCTTGTCGGCACCGCGGGTGTTCGCATAGTTGATGATCGACTTGGGATAGTGCTTGGGCGCGAAGGCGCTGGTCGACTAGTAGAGGTTGGGGAACTTCAGCATCAGCTTGACCGCCAGCGCGTCCCACGGCTCGGCGCCGTGGCGCATCACGAACTTCAGCTCGGGGAAGAACCAGACCACTTCCTCGATCAGGTCGGTGCGCTGGCACATCGAGGGGATGCGCGGACCGGCAATGCCGGTAGTGCAGAAAAACGGCAGGCCCTCTTCGACGCAGACCGAATAGATCGGATAGAGCTTCTTGTCGTTGATCGGCACTTGCGGATGCATGCCGGCAGGAAATGCAGTCACCGCGACGATGTTGTGCTCGCGCTTGAGCCGGCGGATCGTGCGCACCTCTTCCATGCCCTTGTTGGGATCGCATTCGTAGCTGAGCAGGAACCGGTCGGGGTAACGCGCGACCGCCTCGGTGCGGGCCGGACCCTGGCTGGCGCTGATCCCGATCAGTGCCTTCTCAATGCCGTGCTTGTCCATCTGCGCAACGGTCCAATCGACCTTGTCGCCTTCGACTTCGGTGCGCGGGATGTCCTTGAACATGTACTGGACCGGCATCTTGAACATGTCGAGGCTCTGCGCGTCCATCAGGTTCTTCTTGATGAACTCGTACTGTTCCGAGTTGTCCGAAGACACGGGAATACCAAGCATGAGGTCGATGATGCCGATATCCTTGGGCATGGGCATGGAAGAATTACCTTTCGTTATGCAGCGCTTACAGGCGCGGTTTGCAGATAGCGTTGCGCCAGCTGCGCCTTGTTGATCTTGCCGAGGTCATTGCGCGGGAACGGCCCCAGGTCAAAGCGCACCTCGAGCGGCACCTTGTAGCTGGCAAGGTGGGCGCGAACGTGGGATTTTACTGCAGCCTCGTCGAGCGATCCCTCGAGCCCTGCCTTGAGCGTAATCGCAGCGATCGCGCGCTCGCCCAGCCGCTCGTCGGGAACGCCGAACAGCGCCACCTCGTGCTGCTCATGGAGCATCGAGAGCACCCGCTCGACCTCGGCGCAATAGATGTTCTGCCCGCCGGCAATC
>JBIPOX010000243.1:0-3394 GCA_044378785.1 Novosphingobium sp. | reverse complement strand
GGCTCGGGCCGGACAGGCTGGCTACCCCGCGCGCATCGATCATCTCAAGTGCCTCGACCGCATCCCAGCGGCGCATCAGGATGTTGGAGCAGCCGACATGCAGCGAGAGCAGCATGCCGACGATGCCCGAGATATGAAACATCGGCGAGATCAGCAGCACCGGTGCAGGCGGCGGCATAAGTGCGCGCAGCGCCTCGATCTCCATGCCCATCTGTTCGGCCGCCTGGATGAGGCCGACCTCGGCGCGCATCTCCAGATCACGCGCCACCGCGCAAATGTTGAGATGGGTCAGCGTCGCGCCCTTGGGCCGGCCGGTCGTGCCCGAAGTGAAGATGATCAGTAACGGATCGTCGGCTTGCGGTTGCGGATGGTCTGCCGCAATCGCCGCGATCTGCGCATCCGAGGCGATGCGTCCGATCTCGTCAATGTCGATGACCGGGCATTCGAGCTGGCTGCGCACAGCCCGCGCGCGGGCATCATCGGCAAACACCAAACTGCAGCCGACCTGCCGCGCGGTGAGACAAATCTCCTCGGGCGCGCCCCTGGAGTTGAGCAGAGTGGCAATCGCGCCGAGCCGCGCCACCGCAAAAAAGGCAATGAACCATTCGGGCAGGTTGCGCATGGCAATGCCGACCCGGTCGCCATGACCAATACCGTGCTCGCGCGCCAGCCAGACGGCAAGCCGGTCGGCACCGGCAAAGGCCGCCTCGAAAGTGAGCACCTTGCCATCCAGCTCGATGAAGGGTTGCGGCCCGAACCGGGTACGGGCCCGCTCTGCGATTGCCAGCACATTGGCAACGGTTCCGGCATAGCGGCGGCACGGCGGATCGTGCGCGTCCAGCAATTCGAAAGGCGCACCCGGCGCGGTGAGCGCCCGGTTTACCCGCTGGAATGCGTCGAGCAGCGATTCCTCTGCCAATCCTCTCTCCCATTGCCATGGGCCGGTGCCTGCTGATGCGGCTCCCGGCCCCCTGTTTCATTCGCGTCGCCGCTGTGGGCAAGGCCCGGTCCGACCTTGCGCGCACTTGCCGGAATCAGGCTGCAGCAGCAGCTTCCTGGCGCGCCCGCAGCGTGTCCGTGAACAGGTAGCAGTAGGAATCGGTCGGGATGTCCTCGTCCGGCAGCGGCACGTTGACCTGCGAGGGACGTGGCCCGACCTTGGCGGCGCGCCTGGTCATCTCGTCGAGATCGAACTTGTAGAGCTTGATCGCGTTGAGACCGAGCACCTTGCGGCGGCGCTCTTCCGACATGGTGTCGAACGTCATGCGCAGCGATTCAAGGTTGTAGGGGAAGGTTCCCTCGTAATGGGGGTAATCGTTGCCCCACAGCACGTTGTCCTCGCCCACCACCTCGATGCCGTCGAGATCGGCCTTGTTGGGGAAGCTCGCGCCATAGAACACGCAGTCACGCGCATATTCGCTGGGCTTGCGCTTCAGCATCCATTCGCCGCTGTACTTGATCTCGCCGGTGACCCCGCGCTTGATGCTGCCATCGATCCGATCGAGATCGGCAAGCAGTTCGCCGGCCCAGCGGCAACCGCTTTCGGTGATGATGTACTTGAGCCTGGGGAAGCGCTCAAACACGCCGCTCAACATCAGGTGACGAAGTCCGGTCTGCGCCGCCCAGCGCACGTCCGACATCCAGATCGCCTGGCCGATAAGGTCATCGCCATGATCGGCGATGCCCGCACCGGTGTGCTGGTTCATGACGAGATCGCAATCCTGGATCGCTGCATAGACGCGGTCCCACGCCGGATCGTAGAGCGGCTTGAGCCAGGTCGCATCGGGCGCGATCAGCGGCAGCAGCACGCCGCCGCGCAGTCCCGCCTTGGCAAAGGCCTGAACGTCCTTTTCCGCCTTTTCGAGATCATTGGGCAGCAGCACGCCAATCCCGGCGCGCCGGTGCGAATCCTCGGCGCAGAAATCCGCCAGCCAGCGGTTGTGCGCGTCGATCCCGGCCTGATAAAGCTCATACTTCTCGGGCGGCACGGCAGAAGGCGGCATGACCAGCGGCTTGTGCCAGAACGGCGGCACCGTATTGGGGAAGATCACCTCGCCGACAACGCCTTGGCTGTCCTGCTCCTGCGAGCGCAGGTCGAAGTCCCAGTTCCTCAGCTTCTTGACGTTGTGATAGTGCTCTTTCTCCGGATTGCGGTAACCGCCCCGCCACTCGTCGAACTGGGCGACATATTTGGGATCGAGATATTCGCGATAGGCGGCATGGCCGCCTCCAGCGTGAGTATCGGCCGTGATCAGGATATAGGGTTCGTCAGACATCACATCAGCTCCCGAGCAAATATAATCACTGACCGAATCCAGCCAAGACTGGTTCGGTCCCAGACACTTGTCGATGCCTGCCCTCCCCCCGCCAGTCAATATGCCAGGTGGGCAACATCGCGCTGGCGCTGGCAATCTGTATTTACGCAGGCCGCGCCGTTGGCCCGGACCTGACCACGCAACGAAAGCCGACATGGCCGGTCGAGGAATCGAGTGCTTGCGGATAGCGCGCCGCGGGCCGGTAGCGGCGACAATGGTTGAGCGCGCACAGGTGCGAGCCGCCCTTCATCACCTTGCGCGCAATCTTCATTCCCGACAGCGCCGGATCAAAGCTCTCGGCCTTGCGGGCACCGCGCGGATTGTCGAGCGTGCAACAGGCGGATGGAGATTTCTTGGCGGCAGCCTTGTGTTCCGCATACCAGTCAGCGGTCAGTTCCCAGACATTGCAGATCATGTCGTAGAGGCCATAGCCATTGGCCGGATAGCTGCGCACCGGCGAAGTGCGCTCCCAACCGTCGTCGCGGGTATTGGCGAAAGGGAACATGCCCTGCCAGTAGTTGGCGAGCATTGCCCCGTCCGGCGCGAGCGCGTCGCCATGTTCGGCGCTCCAGCCGTATTCGCGGCCATCGAGGCCACCGCGCGCGGCAAATTCCCATTCAGCCTCGCTTGGCAGCGCCTTTCCGGCCCACTCGGCAAACGCAAGTGCATCGCCGAAAGTGACATGGACGACCGGATGGTCTTCCAGCCCGTCGAGCGAGCTGGTGGGTCCGGTAGGATGCCGCCAGTCCGCACCGAACCGGAATTGCCACCACTGGCTGTAGTCGGTGAGGTCAACCGGCCCCGCCGTCTTGTCGAAAACCAGCGATCCGGCCTGCGCCATATCGGGTGCCATGCCGGGATAGTCGCGCGGATCGGGCGCGATCTCGGCAAAGGTCCGATGGCCCGTCGCCGCGACGAAGTCAGCGAACTGGTGATTGGTGACCGGGGTCTCGTCGATCCAGAACGGATCGACACGCACCTGGCGCAGCGGCGCTTCCTCGGGATAGAAGGCTTGCGATCCCATCGTGAAGGTGCCGCCGGGGATCGCGACCATGCCTGATGCAGGCGTGCGGTCCATC
>JBIPOX010000386.1:0-2979 GCA_044378785.1 Novosphingobium sp. | reverse complement strand
AGAAGATACAAAGTCTGTAACTGGATCAGGCTGTGGTTTTGTTGTTGAACTGATAGTATTAGATATTTGAGATTGTCCATTTGCATTGGTAGCAGTCAAACTAATGTTATATTGTACATTTTGCAATAGATTTTTCAATTCAATAAATTGTTTTGAACTATCTGTGGTAATGATACCATCTAGGACATCTAACATCTGATTAGAGTTATAGTCCACATATCCCAATATAGCACTATACGAAGTTACTTCTGGTTGTGGAGTTATAGACATGAATATAGATGTTTTTGCATCGCCATATGCAGATAAAATGACGGGAGTTGTTGGTCCAGAGGTAAACGCTTTCATAAGAGAATATGGTGTAGAAGTTCCGTCCGAGTAAAAGACTTTAGCAAGAACGGTAAAATTATTGTTCGTTGTGATTGGAATTGAAACACTAATTAAATAGGAATTCGAAGTATATGTATAATCATCATTTTTAAGATTTACAACTAATTGAGACAAACTATTTGATCTAGAAACATTATCAACAATCAATTTTACATAGGAAGGATACACTGTAGAACTTGCAGTGGTACTAGATATTGTCAAGAGCTCAGTGTCATTATCTGTATTATCCAGAGAACTTGTGGAAAGTATAACCGGTGCATTTAATGTTTTTGGTAAAGTAGACATTTGTTAAGTATATATAAATGTAGATTAGAAAAAATTATTTAAGTTACTATATAACATGATCAATAAAAGATTAAACTGTTTAGTTTAATGGTTTTGTGCACTGTACAACAACTTCATCGTAAGTGAGACCAGATTGTTGTTTTTCCATTAACATTTCATTTTGAAACTGTTTTAAACTAAAGCCATGTAAAAATGCATAGAGATACGAGGTTACCCAACGACCGCACGTATTTATACCATCTATTTGCTGCTGGAACTTGATAGTATTATAATTGTATTTTCCACCAATACTTTTAAAATTCTTTAATAATCTTGTAAGGGGTTTCGCTTGCTCATCTAATATTTCTTGCATTTTAACTGGGATGAAGTCAAACTCTTGATCAGGTGCAAGACCATATGAATCAAACCAAACCAATGTTTTCTCATCATACCGAACTAAACATGTCCAGTGCCCAGTATTATGCTTTGTTTCAATTAAAACTATTCTATAACCTCTGGATTCAGGAATAACTTCATTTATGTCATTTTTATCTTCAAAACCAGAATATTTCATTATTTTATTATTCGCATCAGATCCAAGCATTTTGCTAAAGTCATTTGATCCGACCATCTTAGCCATTTCTTTTGAATAATAATTCGTATTAGTCATTATATATATAATAACTGATGTATATATTAAAATATTCCAACCGTAGAACAAATATATTTTATACAAAAGCAATGTATTGTACTTGTGCTGGAATTCCCTCATAAAATGTCCCCAGATTTGCCCAAGCAACGTTAATTTGAGTATCTGATACTTGATTAAAATACCAAGCAGTAACAAAAGGATATAAGGCTCCACTGCCATCTGTAGAACCAGTATTACAAGTAGGATTAATAAAACACCCAACAATTCCAGAGATAGATTGATCTAGAGTATAAGATCCATAACTTGTTCCTCCGGAGTCTACAACAGGATTAAGATTAGTACCATTTTGTACATCATAAGTACTTGTATAATTGCCAGTCCATGATGCTAACCCCATATAAAGTTTATGTGAATTACCACCAGCACATTGAAAGCCATTAACAAAATTAGGAGTAGCATTAAAAGTAGATGTGTTTGTAGAAGATGCACCAATAGTACATGAAGCAGGTATAACAACTGTTTCCGCAGATGTACCTAACATCACTTGGTTATTTGCCGTATTAGTGCTATTATACCCAATAGCTGTTGAATTTGAATAATTATCAGCAGAAGAATTGTAACCAATAGTAGTATTTGTACTTCCAGTAGAAAGTGAAGGAGAAGATAAATATCCAATACAAGTATTATAAGAACCTGTTTTAATTGCATTCCCAGCACTACTTCCTATAATAGTATTTTGAATAGCAGTAGAACCATTTATCATCGCATTATAACCGATGCATGTATTATCTGATCCTGTCGAATTAAGTTGCATTGAATTAGCACCTAAACTACTGTTGTTATAACCAGAAGATGTATAATTTCCGCTATTTACTCCAATACACGTATTTGAACCTCCTCCACTTGCTAAATTTAATAGTGCATTAGTACCTAATTGTGTAGAAGAAGAATTAACAAGCGATTGATTAATTTTTCCATTAACCGTCAAACTTGTACCAGGTATAACAACTGTTTCAGCAGATGTACCAAGCATTATTTGATTATTAGCAGTATTAGTTGCATTATATCCAATAGATGTTGATTCAGTATAATTATTACAGTTTGCATTAGATCCAATAGCAGTTGTATTATTTGCAGTGGTAGTACCCAAATTTGAATAAGTTCCTAATGCAGTATTATATTGTCCACTAGAAATAGATTGACAAGCTGCAAAACCAATACCAGTATTGTATGATCCTGTAGTTGAGCCTGCTGTACCTTGTAAAGAAGATGTTCCAACAGTTGTGTTAAATTCACCAGTACCATATATTTGACTAAAATGACCTATTGCAGTATTGTAATATCCAGTTGAATTAGTAGTTAAGGCATAATCTCCCATACCTGTATTGTAACCACCAGAGGTATTATTTGCCATACAGTTATACCCAACTGCTGTGTTATTTGGTCCTGTATTAGATGGTAATGAATTATATCCATATTGTGTAGATTGAGTAGATGATAAAACTTGAGAAACTAATCCGTCAATGATTAAATTACCAGGTATAACAACTGTTTCCGCTGATGTACCGAGCATTACTTGATTATTTGCAGTAACAGTACTATTGTATCCGATTGCTGTCGAATTTGCGTATTGTGAATCTGAATTAACTCCTATACATGTGTTATATGAACCACTT
>JBIPOX010000290.1:0-2981 GCA_044378785.1 Novosphingobium sp. | reverse complement strand
CGTTCTCCTATTCCTACCCGGCCGAAGCAGGCGCTGTCGCTGGGGTCCGGGCAATGCTCTATGCCGATCTTGAAAAGCAGCGTGCCGAGATCGCCGGGCAGGCTGCCGAGGCCAAGCGCGATGCCGACAAGGAGGGCTATCCCTATCGCCCCCATTCGCTCGGAACAGGCTGGGAAGTGGTGGCCAATCTTCCTGATTGGCTGAGCCTTTCGGCGGGGATCAGCAGCTATTCCGGCGGCGCGCATGGCAATTTCGGTTTCGACGCGCTGCTCTGGGACAAGCGGGCCGACAAGCTGCGCGGGCCGCTAGACCTGTTCCGCTCCGAGCGCGCCTTTGCCGAGACAGTGCAGGGGGCACTTTGTGCCGAGCTGGACCGCCAGCGCGCCGAAAAGCGCGGTGCTCCCGTGCCTGCTGGCAGCACCGACATGTTCGACGAATGCATCGATCCCAACGAGACCGTGATCATTCTCGGCTCGTCGAACCGCAAGACCTTCGACCGGATCGGGTTCCTGATCGCGCCCTACATCGCCGGGCCTTATGCCGAGGGGGACTATGAAGTGACCTTGCCTGTCACTGCGGCTCTGCTCGCCACGGTCAAGCCGCAATTCCGCGCCAGTTTCTCGGTCAAGAACTAGGCTCGCAAAATCGCCCCCGCTTCGCTACATCGGCGCCATGAACCAGTATCAGACAGTGGACGGCAGCGAACGGGTGTTGCGTGACGGCACGATCAAGCTGCACGGGGCCGAAGCCTTTGCCGGCATGCGCAAGGCCGGACGGCTTGCAGCCGAGATCCTCGACGCGATCGCACCGATGGTGCAGTCGGGCGTCACTACGCAGGCAATCGATGATGCGGTGCGGCAGATGACGCTCGACGGCGGCGCGGTGCCGGCAACGCTCGGCTATCGCGGCTATGAACATAGCTCGTGCGTCTCGATCAACCATGTCGTGTGTCACGGCATCCCTTCGGACAAGACGCTCAAGGACGGGGACATCGTCAACATCGATGTAACCCCCTTGCTCGACGGTTGGCATGGCGATTCGAGCCGGATGTACCTCGTTGGCGACGTGGCCTTGAAAGCGCGGCGGCTGGTCGAGGTGACCCACGAATGCCTCATGCTCGGGATCGAACAGGCCCGGCCCGGCAACCGCCTGGGCGACATCGGCGCTGCAATCCAGACCCATGCCGAGGCGAACCGCTACGGCGTTGTCCGCGAGTTCTGCGGCCACGGCCTTGGCCGCCTGTTCCACGATGCGCCCGAGGTCGTTCACGCCGCCCGCGCCGGAACCGGGCCGGAGCTGCGACCCGGCATGTTCTTCACCATCGAGCCGATGATCAACCTCGGCAAGCCGGCAGTCAAGCTGCTTGCCGACGGCTGGACGGCAGTGACCCGCGACAAGAGCCTGTCGGCCCAGTTCGAGCATTCGATCGGCATTACCGAAGCAGGCTGCGAGGTCTTCACGCTCAGCCCGATGGGTCGCGACAAGCCGCCGTACCAATAGGAACAGCAGCAGGGGGAGCGGCATGAGACCGGCACCGGGCGAGGACGGGAAGCACATCACTTTCTGCAGGCTGTGCGAGGCCTTGTGCGGGCTCGAGGTCGAGGTGCGCGGCGGGCGCATCACCGAGATCGGCCCGGATCGCATCCATCCCGTTTCGCAAGGCCACCTGTGCGTCAAGGGCGCGCGGATGATCGACGTGGTCCACGATGAGGACCGGGTGCTGCGCCCGCTCAAGCGCGTTGGCGGGCCGGGCCAATTCGAGCCGGTCTCGTGGGACGAGGCGCTCGACGACATCGCCGCCCGCCTTTCGGCCACCGTTGCCGCGCATGGCGGGGAGGCGGTCGGCTCCTACCTTGGCAATCCCGCCTCATTCGCGACAATGCACCCGGCTTATATCTCCGGCTTCATGAATGCGCTGGGTGGCGGCAAGAAGTTCAATTCGCTGCATACCGATACGGCGGCCAAGAACCTTGCCATGGAACTGGTCTACGCCAATCCGTTCCGGTACTCGTTTCCCGATCTGGAGGCCTGCGATTTCCTGATCGTGATCGGCGGCAATCCGGCGGTCTCGCACATGTCGCTGATTTCCGAGCCGCGCGCGATGCACAAGCTCGACGAGATTGCCGCGCGCGAGGGCGTGGTGGTGATCGATCCGCGCCGCACCGAGACCGCGCGCCGCTATGAACACATCGCGGTGCGGCCCGACAGCGACGTCTGGCTGGTGGCGATCATGCTGCGCACGATCTTCGACGAGCGCCTGTTTGACGAAACCAGGCTGGACGAGATCGCCGCTGACTGGCGCGCGTTGCGCGCCGGACTTGCCGCGATCGACCTCGCGCTCGCTTCGGCGCGGTGCGGCGTGGCGCTCGAACAGGCGCAGGCACTGGCACGGCGGCTGGCCGGGGCGCGGCGGGCGGCTTGCTACACCCGGCTCGGCACCGGGCGCGGCAGCTTCTCGACGCTCACCAATCTGATGGTCGAGGCGCTCAATGTGGTCACTGGCCGGCTCGGGCAAGAGGGCGGCTGGGTGTTCGGCCAGGGGGCAGTTGCCATGCCGCGGGTCAATGCCAACCCCTATGGCGCGAAGCGATCGCGGATCGGCGACCTGCCGCTGATCCTGGGCACTGTGCCGGGCGGGACCATGGCCGACGAGATGCTGGTGCCGGGCGAAGGGCAGATCCGAGCCTTCTTCTGCGATTCGGGCAATCCGGTGCTGTCCTATCCGCGCGGCGACCGGCTCGAACAGGCGCTCGCAGGTCTCGACCTGTTTGTCTCGCTCGATCTCTATGTCACCGAGACGACCCGCTGGTCGCATTACATCCTGCCTTCGACCACTTTCCTCGAGCGCCCCGATGTCAACGACCTGTGGGGCGCCAATGCGCCTCGCCCCTGGGTGCAGCATTCCGACGCGGTGATCGCGCCGCAGGGCGAATCGCGCAACGAGTACGACATCTATGCCGGGATTCTGGCGCGGATGGGCC
>JBIPOX010000289.1:0-2994 GCA_044378785.1 Novosphingobium sp. | reverse complement strand
CGGGCCGTTTCCGGCAAGTCGCGCCAGGCTTGACTTGGCAAGCCTGATCCAGTTGCGCGCCGAACCGGGCCGGAACATGTCGAGCCGACACCTCGGTCGAATCTCTTCCATCCAGTCGCGCTTGTAGGAATCGTCGCCGATCCCGTAGTCGATCAGTTCGACCTTGTCGGTCTCGATCGCGCGCTCGAACATGGCTGCCGAAAGCACCGAGCCAGGTGAGAGCTTCGACGCGCTGCTGCGATAGGCGAGCTTGTGGATATAGGCGGTTCCGTTCTCGACCGTCCAGATTTGCGCAGCGACTGCCTCGCCGTTTGCCCTGGCGATGCCAAGCCGCAAATGTCCGCGCTCGCTTTCAGCCAGCGCGAATTGGCGCAGGAAATCGATCGAGCCTTCCTCGGGCTTCCAGCTCTCGTCATAGATTGCCACGTAGTGCGCCCAGGCCACCTCGTCGAAGCCGTCGATGATCCGGCAATCAATGTTCTTCTGCTTGCGCTTGATGGTGCTGCGCAGATGACCGGGCAAGCCATCGAAATACTCGTCCCAGGTCCTGCCGCGCACTGGCAGCACATGGTTCCAGTCGCACTGCTCGCGCACCACCGACCAGCCAGCAGACTGGAACGCCGCCTCAAGCAGCGTGGCGCTGCCATCCTCGTCGGGCACCCCGGTGAGGGTAATGCGGTGCGTCTTGGCGGCAAGGTCGCGGGCCAGAGCGTTCAACAGTGCGCGGGTGTCGCCTTCGGCACCGCTGATCAGCGGGCGGAAACGGAAAGTGTAATAGTTGGACAGACCGATAAGCTGGTCTTCGGTCTTGCTGAGCGGGAGCACGACCAACGCCTGGTCGTCGCGGGCTGCGGCGACAACCGGGTCCATCTTGCACGACGAGGCAAGGCCGTGCAGCCAATCGAGCCGGTCAAAGGGAGCGTTCTGCTGCGCCGGGGACAACAACGCCGCAAGCCGTGCATCCAATTGCACTTCCTTAAGATCGGCGTGATATTCGATCGCAATCAACTCACCGTATCCCACTTGGAGCCTCCCCGCAGTCATGCGCAGCGCCGCCTCAACCTTGATCCTTCCGCTCGATCATCTTGCCGAAACCGGCGATGATGAGGCGCCTGCGCTAGTCCTGCGCGGGGACAGTCTAAGTTATCAGGAATTAAGAAGTCGTTTGTCGCAACTTGCGGCATGGTTGGCCGACAAGATCCCTGCCAAGGGCTCGCGGGTCGCGACTTGGGCGGCCAAGGGCGAGTTGACCTGCCTGATGCCGCTTGCAGCAGCGCGTGCCGGGCTGGTCCACGTCCCGATCAACCCGCTGCTCAAACACACCCAGGTTCACCATATCCTTGCCGACAGCGGCTCGGTGATGCTGATTGGCACCCCCGCGCGGCTGGCCACATTGCAATCTGGCGATGCGCCCGAGGGCTGCACAGTCCTCGCGGAGGAGGATGCCCTGGCGCTAGCCAGAGCCTTCGAAGGCAAGCTTGGCGCCTCCGATAGCGATCCCGATGCGCTTGCCGCGATCCTCTATACCAGCGGTTCGACCGGTCGGCCCAAGGGGGTGATGCTCAGCCAGGCCAATATGTGGTTGGGGGCAGACAGCGTCGCCAGTTATCTCGGGCTCGCCGCCGATGACCGAACTCTGGCCGTGTTGCCGCTCTCGTTCGACTATGGCCAGAACCAGCTGCTGTCGACCTGGCATGCAGGCGGCTGTGTCGTGCCGCTTGATTTTCTGGTGCCGCGCGATGTCATGAAGGCGATCGACAGGCATGCGATCACTACGCTTGCGGCTGTCCCGCCGTTGTGGGTGCAGCTGACCGAGCTGGACTGGCCCACCGAGGTCGCCGCCAACTTGCGCCGTCTGACCAACAGCGGCGGCGCGCTGACCCCCGATCTTGTCACCAAGCTGCGCGGCCTGTTTCCCACGGCGCGGCTGTTCGCGATGTATGGTCTGACCGAGGCGTTCCGCTCGACCTTCCTCGACCCGGCTCTAATCGACACCCATCCCACCTCGATCGGCAAGGAAATCCCTCATGCCGAAATCCTCGTGGTCAACGATGCCGGAGAGATCGCTGCCGACAACGAGGAGGGCGAGCTGGTCCATTGCGGGCCGCTGGTCGCGTACGGTTACTGGCAGGACGCCGAGCGCACTGCCGAACGCTACAAGCCCGCGCCGCGCGAATCGCGCTATGGCGGCATGGCGGTATGGTCAGGCGACCGGGTGAGGCGCGATGCCGACGGCTTGCTCTATTTCGTCGGACGACGCGATGCGATGATCAAGAGCGCGGGCAACCGCATCAGCCCCCAGGAAATCGAGGAAGCCGCTCTCGCCAGCGGGCTCGTCGCCGAAGCGGTGGCGCTGGGCATCCCGGACGAGCGGCTGGGGCATGCCATCCACCTCGTCGTGCGAGCGCGCGCCGAGGCTGTCGATGCCGAAAGCGAATTGCCCAGGAAACTGATGCAGGACTTGCCTAATTTCATGCAGCCCAAGGTCATTCACTGGCGCGAAGCGATGCCGATCAGCCCCAATGGCAAGATCGACCGTACTGGCCTCTTCGCGGAGCTGGCGGCATGAAGCCGCTCGGTCCGATCCCCGCCGCCTATGGCGCGATTGACGGCGTGCTTGCGGTTGGCGGGCGCAAGGTCACCGATCTGGTCGATGAGGCAGGCGGCACCCCGCTGTTCGTCTATTCGGCCGATATGCTGCGCGACCGGGTGGCGCAATTGCGCAAGGCGATGCCGCAGCGGCTTGCGCTCCATTATGCGATCAAAGCCAATCCCTTCTTGCCGATACTTAAGCTGTTTTCGGAGCTGGTGGACGGCTTTGACATCGCTTCGGGCGGCGAGCTTGGCATCATCACTGGCGCGGGTATCGATCCGGCGCTGGTCAGCTTTGCCGGTCCCGGCAAGCGCGACCGCGAGCTTGAGGCCGCGATCAGCGCGGGTGTCACCCTGAACCTTGAATCCGAGGCCGAGGCCGAGCGCGCGCTCGCCATCGCC
>JBIPOX010000287.1:0-3004 GCA_044378785.1 Novosphingobium sp. | reverse complement strand
CAATGCAAGGGCTAACCCAATGCGTCCTGCTTTTCAGCCCACAGCCGTTCCAATTCGGCGCGGCTTTTCTTCTCGGCCGAGGTCTTGAGCTGGCCGCAGGCGGCATCGATATCGCGGCCGCGCGGAGTGCGTACCGGCGCGCTTATCCCGGCCTCGAACACGATCTCGGAAAAGCGGCGGATACGCTCCGGGTCGGAACACTCATAAGGCGCGCCGGGCCAGGGGTTGAACGGGATCAGGTTGACCTTGGCGAACAGCTTGTAGTGCTTGATCAGGCGCACCAGCTCGCGCGCGTCCGCGTCGCTGTCGTTGCGATCCTTGAGCATGACATATTCGAAGGTGATGCGCCGCGCGTTCGAAGCCTTGGGATAGGCGGCGCAGGCCGCGAGCAGTTCCTCGATCCCGTACTTGCGGTTGATCGGCACAATCTCGTCGCGAATTTCCTTGGTGACGGCATGGAGCGAAACCGCCAGGTTGACGCCGATTTCCTCGCCTGCGCGCGCCATCAGCGGCACGACGCCGCTGGTCGACAGGGTGATGCGCCGCTTGGATAGCGCGAGTCCGTCGCCGTCCATGACCAGCTTGAGCGCATCGCGGACATTGTCGAAATTGTAGAGCGGCTCGCCCATGCCCATCATGACGATGTTGGTCAGCAGGCGACCGTCAGCGGTGTAGGTGCCCCCGCCAGTTTCAACGTCGTCGAGGTCGTCCTCGTCATCGTCGCAGAACCCCGCCATCGACCCCTTCGGCCATTCGCCCAGCGCGTCGCGCGCCAGCATGACCTGGCCGACGATCTCGCCTGCTGTCAGATTGCGCACCAGGCGCATCGTCCCGGTGTGGCAAAACCGGCAATTGAGCGTGCAGCCGACCTGGCTGGAAACACACAGCGTGCCGCGCGCCTCGTCGGGAATGAACACCATCTCGAAATCGTGGCCATCGGCAGTACGCAACAACCACTTGCGGGTGCCGTCGGTCGAATGTTGCGCCTCGACGATCTCGGGCCGACCGATGACGAAGCGTTCGGCGAGCCACGGGCGCATGGTCTTGGCAATGTCGGTCATCGCCTCGAACTCAGTGGTGCCGCGATGATAGAGCCAGTGAAACACCTGCTTGGCACGCAGCTTGGCGGCTTTGACGTCCAGACCCGCGTTACCGAACAATTCCGCGATGCGCTGCTTGGGCAGGCCGATCAGGTCGATGCGGCCATCGGCGCGCGGGGTAATGTCGCGTGGTAGGGTCAGCGGATCGACATGGCCCGGCGATTGCATGAGCGGTGTGGCTGTCATGGGAGAGCGCGATATAGTCGCAATGGCCTGCGATTGCTAGCGCGCCCGCGCGCAGCCGATCGCGGCGGCATCCATTGCCGAGGCTGCGCCAGGCAAGCGCCAGGTGTTGGAGAAGCGTTTGCCATTGGCGTCGGTCGCCGAGACGGTCATGCTTGTTGCCGAGCGCATGGCCGAGGTAATCGCTGCGTTCATCCGCGCATCTGCTGCCCAGGCGTCGCCGCCGCCGCCGGTCAGGGCAAAGGCCTTGTCGCCGATCGTCAACTTGAGACGCGGGTCCGGCGCGAGCTTGCGCGACATCCGGAAATGAACCTGGCCAAAGATGCGCCGTTTGGGCCAGGTGCCGACCGTAGCGAACGGCTGGTAGTCGCGCTGCATGGTGCTCGGCAGGGTCATGGCGATGGCATAACAGCGCGGCAGGGCCGGATCGCGGAACACGCCCCACTCGCGGTAAAGGCCCAGGCTTTCGCGCGCCGCCAGCGGTCCGGCAACGCCGAGCGCGAGCACTGCCGCAACGGACAGCCAGGCGGCGCGCAGGGTCCAGGCAGGGCAGGCGTGATCCATGACGAGGCCCTTTGGCAGATTTCGGGCCAAAGGGAAAACCCGCTGGCGCGCTGACGTTCTGTGCCAGCCTACCCTTCAAGAATCGCGGCGCAAACCGTTCTCGCAACGGGATGCCGCGTGCTGGCGGTCCTGCGGGGGCATTGATCGGGCATTGGTGGGGCACAGATGAAATCGGACTATCAACTGATCGTGCTGGGCAGCGGCCCGGCCGGGCGCCGCGCTGCGATCCAGGCAGCCAAGCTCGGCAAGTCGGTGCTGGTGATCGAGGCGCGCGCGCGCGTCGGCGGCGTGTCGGTCCATACCGGGACGATCCCGTCCAAGACCCTGCGCGAGACCGCGCTCAACCTTTCGGGCTGGCGCGAACGCGGCTTTTACGGGCAGTCCTATCGCGTCAAGAAAGTGATCGGCTGCGAGGATCTGAACACGCGGCTTGGCATGACACTCGATCACGAGGTCGATGTGCTAGAGCATCAGTTCATGCGCAACGGCGTCGATACCATCGCCGGGCGCGCGCGCTTTGCCGGGCCGCACCGGGTCGCGGTGGCGCTGCACGATGGCACCGAACTGCAGGTTTCGGGCGAACGCATCCTGATCGCGGTCGGCACGGTTCCCCATCGCCCCGAAAAGGTCGATTTCAGCGATGCCGCGATCATGGACAGCGACGAGATCTGCGACGTGCCGCAAATGCCGCGCTCGCTCACCGTGGTCGGCGCAGGGGTGATCGGCATCGAATATGCCACGATCTTCAGCGCGCTCGATGTCGCGGTGACCGTGGTGGAGCCGCGCGCCACGATCCTCGATTTCGTCGACCGGGAAATCGTCGACGATTTCATCCACCAGCTGCGCGACCGCGGCATGCGCTTGCGGCTGGGCGCGGCAGTGACCTCGGTGGCGAGGTCAGGCGAGAAGATCGTTGCGCAGCTCGACGATGGCCGCTCGGTCGCGTCTGACATGCTGCTCTATTGCGCCGGACGGATGGGCGCGACCGCAACGCTCGATCTGGCCGCTTGCGGGCTTGCCGCCGACGAGCGCGGCCGCCTCAAGGTCGATCCCGAAACCTTCCAGACCCCGGTGCCGCACATCTATGCGGCTGGCGACGTGATCGGTTTTCCTAGCCTGGCCTCGACCTCGATGGAGCAGGGGCGGATCGCTGCCTG
>JBIPOX010000286.1:0-3016 GCA_044378785.1 Novosphingobium sp. | reverse complement strand
GCGACCTGTCCGCTTTGGTAACCGCCGCCGAGGACGTTATCGTCCTGCGCGAAGGTTTGCTGGCCGATACCGCGCATGCCCGCGCGCTGATCGAGCAGGGTGTCGGCGTGTTTGTCCTGCCGGTCGAGGCAGGCCTGGCCGCCGGATTCGAGCGGATCGACATCAACAATGCCGCGGCAGGCATGCAGCGTATTCCCGGTCGCCTGATCGAGCCGATTGCGCAGATGTCGCCCGATTGCGACGTCCCTTCGACCCTGACCCGGATCGCGCTGCAGGCAGGCGTGGCCCTGCGCGATGTCCCGCCAGAGGCGCGCGCGCCGACCCGTTGGCAGATGATTGTCAACGAAGAGCAAGCGCATGCCATCGAGCATGAATGGATCGCACAGCGGCTCGAACCGGCACCGCTAGCGTCGCCAGGGCGCTGGCTAGCCCGGTTTGGGGTGCAGACATTCGGCCCCTCGCTGCTGCATGCCGGCAACGCCTCGCTTATGATGATCGCGGCGACGCTGGCCGGGCTGCTGCTGGCCACGGGCGCTGGCTGGCTCGGGGCACCAGCGGTGGGCTTCGCTATCTGCGCGCTGGCCTGGGTGTTTTTGCGAGCATCGAACCTGCTGGCCCGGCTCGAAGTGCCTTTAGCCTCTGCAAGCGATGCAAGCGCGCAGCCTTGGCATGCGGTCGCTCTGGACTGGACGTTTGATGCGGTTCTGGTCCTGCTGCTGCATTGGACAATGCCGCCAATCGCCGGGACCAGCCTTTGGCTGGCGCTCGCTCTGCCGCTCACCTTCGTGCTCCTGGCGCGGGTCGCTGGACAGCTGCCATTGATGAGCGTATCGGCAACGGTTGCTGACCGGACTGTGCTGGCGCTGGTGCTGGCCTTGCTGATCGCGATCGGGCTGGTCGATTGGTTTGTCGCAGCAGCAACGATCGTGCTTGCCGCGATGATTCTCGCTGCCACGCGCCGCCGTGGCGGCTAACGCAGGTTTAACCATGGTCGGCTATGGCAGTGGCATGATGGAATCACCTTCGCCTG
Organism: Novosphingobium sp.; assembly: GCA_044378785.1. Classification (GTDB taxonomy): domain Bacteria; phylum Pseudomonadota; class Alphaproteobacteria; order Sphingomonadales; family Sphingomonadaceae; genus Novosphingobium. The sequence goes on along the minus strand of JBIPOX010000286.1, from coordinate 1,986 downwards.
CCGTGAACCCCGAATCGCTCGATATCGTGCTGGGCGAGGCCCTCGAACACGCCGATGCCGCGGTCGGAACCGTTGTGCCAATCCTGCGGCATGTCCTGTCAAGCGAGGATAACTCCTTGTTCGGCGACGAGATTGTTGCGCGCATTCGCGGCATGGTCCGTCATCTGACGGTGCAATTGCTCGACCGGCTGCATGCGCCCGATGGCGATAGCTTCGCTGCCGACCATCCGGGCGAACAGGTAGCTCAGCTCAGCGACATCCTGATCGGCAATGGCGCCTTGGTCGCCCATCTCCACGCGCTGGCGCTTGAGACCCAGCTTGCCGAGCGGCTGCATGCCCGGTTCGGCACCGATCCGGTGCTAACGCCGCTGCTCCAGGCAGGGATCGCTTCGGCCAATCCCGATCATGCCGCACTCGCGATGCGGCTGCTGGCTGCGCAGGCTCGCCACGGGCAAGCCCAACGCCGGATGAAACTGCCGCTACTCGAATTGCCCGGCGATCACTTGCATCAGGCCGTGCTGGCGATGCGCGCGCTCGAAGACCATGCCGAGAGCGGCGCGGGCGAGCGAGCAATGCAGACAGTGCGGCGCGAATACGACGAGGCCGGAACCCGGCTCGGTCTGGCCTCGGGACTGCTCATGGCCATGGGTGCGGGCGCGACCGAGGCGCTGTCGCTCAACCACGCCGGCGTCACCTTGTTCACGTGCGCCCTCGCGATCGGCTCAGGCCTCGATCGCGACGCGGCAGTGCTATCGACCCACGAATCCCAGGCAGTAAGGCTTGCCCTGGCGCTACGCTCGGCCGGACTGAAAGCAGGGAAAGTTCGCGAGGAGTGTCTCGCCTTGCACCCCGACATTGAGTTTCCCGAGCATTTCGACCGGATTGGGCCGGACCGCGCGGCAGCCTTGCTGGCCACCGGCTCGAGATTCGACGGAGACTGACATGCCGGGCGGGAAGTCAGGGCTTGCCCGGGCACTCACCGACGGTGACGATTGCCTGCTGAGCGCGGACGAACCGCTTGCCTCGCTACAGATGCATTGCGGCGGGGAACTGCCGGGCATGCTCGCGATCCCAGCCCTGCTCGAAACCGTGCGCAAATCGCGCCGCTACCAGCTGCGCCTTGCCCGCTCGATTACAGCCCATACCTCCACCGAGGCGATCACGGCCTGGGTCGAGGTTGAACCACGCGACGATGGCGATCCGGGCTGCGACATCCGTCTCGGCAGCTGGCATGCCAACCCGCTGCCGCCCGAAAGCACTCCGATCGCGCCGCTAGGGCGGGGCTTCCTCGACCGGCAATTGGCCGAATTGAGCGCAGTGCTCGATCGCGACCAGAAGGTTCTGGCCGTGAACTGCGAAGCGCGCGATCTTGCTGACTTGGCGAGTGCCATGGAGCAAGGCATCGGCCGCGCCTGGACCGATTTCGTCGAGGTCGAGGGACTGGAGCACCGGCAACCCGTTCACTGGCGCCTGCTCGATGGCGCGCGTGTTACCATAGCCGGGTCGGATCGAGGCTGGCAGGCAGTGCTGCTGCCGAGACAGCGCCGCGATCAGGCCGAACCGGGCGGGTTCGAATTGCTTTTCGTCGCCGACACACCCTTGCCGCAAATGCTCGCGCCTGTGTCGGACGCCGACAGCAACGCAACGCGGCGCAACCATATCATCGGTCAGGAGATCGCTCCGGCGCTGCGTCAGCCGATCGCCCGGATCATCGCCAATGCCGAGACCATCCGGGCGCGGCTCGCCGGGCCGCTGTCCGATGATTATGCGCGCTACGCCAATGACATTGCCAATGCCGGGCAGTTGTTGCTGGGCTTGCTCGATGACCTGTCCGACCTCGAAGTGGTCGAATCGGAAGATTTTTCGACTGCGCCTGATCGGATCGACCTGGCCGCTGTCGCCCGGCAGGCGTCAGGCATCCTCGGCGTGCGGGCCCGTGAGAAGGCGATTGCCCTCGATCCGCCGCGGTTAGGTGAAATCCTGCCC
>JBIPOX010000283.1:0-3035 GCA_044378785.1 Novosphingobium sp. | reverse complement strand
GGTCCAGCTAGAGCTGATCCGCTGGCGGCTGCGCAAGAGCACGCACCCCGAAGACAGGTCGGACTTTGCCCTCGCCAACGCCTTGCAGATTGCGCACGTCGTCTATCTGGTCGGAGCGCTGTTTGTCGGCATCGCCTACCAGCCGTTCATCTTCTACCTGATCGGCATCCAGATCGGCTTCGTGCTCGCAGTGAAGCGCCGTCAGGCGCCCGTCGAGCCGAAACGCCCGCTCTCTGGCAAGCCGGGATTGCAGCCGGTCGGACTGGCAGGCGGGGCATGAGCACCATTGCGCCACCTGCGCCGCGCCTCGATGCGCTGACCGGCATTCGCGGCCTCGCCGCCTGGCTGGTGGTGATCTATCACGTGTGGGCCTCGCTGCACGACATCTGGCCCGAAAGCGTGATCGCGGTCTTTGCCAAGGGCTATCTCGCGGTCGACCTGTTTTTCGTGCTGTCCGGCTTCGTGCTTTGGTTCAATTATGTCGAGCGGCTGCGCGAGGGTGGACGGGCGCAGACCTGGTCGTTCCTGTGGCGACGCTTCTCGCGGGTCTGGCCGCTGCATGCGTTTATCATGCTGCTGTTCGTTGGCCTTGCCCTTGCCCTCGTCTTCATCGGCAAACCCTCGCACCGCTATCCCCTGGCGGAATTGCCGATGCATTTCCTGCTGATCCAGAACTGGGGTTTTACCGATCATCTGAGCTGGAACGATCCGGCCTGGTCGATCAGCACCGAGTTTGCGGCCTACCTGGTCTTTCCGCTGATCGCGCTCGCGGTGCGTTGGGATCGGCTGGGCGCGGGCGCGCTGCTGGCAGTTGCGCTGGCGTTGTGCGCCGGGGTCGCGGCCCTGTTCGCGGCTGCAGGCACGCGCTCGCTGGGCGATCACATCACCGATCTTGGCCTTTGGCGCTGCCTGGCGCAGTTCTGCCTTGGTGTGCTTGCCTGCCTGTTGTGGAACAGGTGGCAGACAAGGCCGGGCGCCGCGCCGATGGCGGCGCTGGCCAGCGCCGCGATGCTCGGCGCAGGGCTGGCGTTCGGCTTGCCCGAAACCGTGTTTGCACCGGCCGTGTTCTTCACCGCGATTCTTGCCCTGGCGCTCGATCGCGGTCCTGTCGCCCGGCTGTTGTCGACGCGCGCCGCGGTCTATCTTGGCGAGATCAGCTATTCGACCTACCTGTCGCACTTCCTGCTGTGGATCCTCTTCAAGATCGTCGTGGTCCACGACCACCTGCAGATCGGCTGGGGCGAGCTTGCCGGCTATCTGGCTCTGGTCGCGGCGGCCTCGGTGTTCCTCTACCACGGCGTCGAGAAGCCAGCGCAGAACTGGCTCAATGCTCGCAGGCCCCGCTGGGCGCGAGCTCCAAGGCTCGCTGCCGCAGAGTGAAGGCCTGATCGCTTCCGGCCTGCCGCGCGCTTGCGCCGGGGCCGGGCTTGCGCCAAGGATGTCCTTCGAGAGGACGCCAGACGATCGATGGACATCGAGGAATTCAAGCTTCGGGTGGGCAGCCGCATCGGCACCTCGGACTGGGTCGAGGTCGGCCAGGACCGGATCGACACCTTTGCCGATACCACCTGCGATCACGAACCGATCCATGTCGACCCCGCGGCTGCGCGCGATCTCGGCTTTGGCGGGACGATTGCCCATGGTTTTCTTACCCTTTCGCTGCTCGCCCCGTTCTATAATTCGGGTTATCCGAAGATCGACCGGCGTAGCCACGGCCTCAATTACGGGCTCAACAAGGTGCGCTTTCTGGCCCCGGTGCGGTCGGGCAAGCGCGTTCGCGGCCATTTCACTCTTGTCGATATGGTGGAAAAGCAGCCGCATCGTTACCAGCTTACCAATGAAGTATCAGTCGAGATCGAAGGGGAGGACAAACCGGCGCTGGTCGCCGAGTGGATCACTCTCGTCGAAGTGGAACCAACCGTAAAGTCAGGATCAGAACATGCGTGATGCCGTCATCGTTGCCGCCGCCAGAACCCCCATTGGCAGGGCCTACCGGGGTGCGTTCAATGCCACCAAGGCGCCGACGCTGGGCGCGCTGTCGATTGTCGAGGCAGTCAAGCGGGCCGGGCTCGAGGGCGGCGAGGTCGAGGACGTGATCTGGGGCGCAGCGCTCGGCCAGGGCTCGCAGGCCTTCTCGATCGGGCGCAGCGCAGTGCTGCGCGCGGGCCTGCCGTTCTCGGTCTCGGCGATGACAGTCAACCGCCAGTGCGCCTCGGGCCTGATGGCGGTGGCGGCCGCCTCCAGGCAGATCGTGATGGACGGACAGGACATCGTCATCGCCGGCGGGCAGGAATCGATCTCGACCGTGCAGGTGCCTCAGGGCTTCATCGACAACGACGAGGAACTGATCGCGATGGTGCCGCAGGCCTATATGCCGATGCTGCAGACCGCCGAAGTGGTTGGCCAACGCTATGGCATCAGCCGCGAGACCTGCGACGAATACGCGGTGGAATCGCAGACGCGCACTGCCGCGGCGCAGGAAGCGGGCCATTTCGACAAGGAGATCGTGCCGGTCACTCGCAACATGGGTGTCGCCGACAAGGAAACCGGGGCGATCTCGCTGAAAGAAATCACCCTCACCAAAGACGAAGGCAACCGCCCCGGCACCACGCTTGAAAGCCTTGCCAGCCTCAAGCCAGTGATCGAGGGCGGCATCGTCACTGCAGGCAATGCCAGCCAGCTTTCCGACGGTTCGGCGGCGCTGGTGCTGATGGAAGCCAGCGAAGCTTCGCGGCGCGGGCTGGAGCCGCTCGGCCGGTTTGTCGGCATGGCGGTGGCTGGCACCGACCCCGACGAGATGGGCATTGGCCCGGTCTTCGCCGTGCCGCGCCTGCTCGAACGCAATGGCCTGAAGATGGACGACATCGGCCTGTGGGAGCTCAACGAGGCTTTCGCGGTGCAGGTGGTCTATTGCCGCGACAGGCTCGGCATTCCCGGCGAGCTGCTCAACGTCGATGGCGGCGCGATCTCGATCGGCCACCCCTATGGCATGACCGGCGCGCGCGCTGCGATGCACGCGCTGTTCGAAGGCAAGC
>JBIPOX010000282.1:0-3038 GCA_044378785.1 Novosphingobium sp. | reverse complement strand
AGATTGCTCACCCTGTCGATCCGCTCGACCATGGTCGGCGCTGGGCTGACCATGGTGGTGTGGGCGGCAATCCTGTGGCTCAAGATGGGCTGAGTTTTGCGCTGCAATCCTGAACTGTAACTTTCGCAAAGGACATTGCCATGCCAGACAAAGCTCAGGTCATTACGATCGATCCCGATCCGCTCGCCCCCTATGCGATCGCCCCGGGCTGGCGGGTGGGCGATCTCCTGTTCCTTTCCGGTCAGGCCGCGATCGACGAGCAGGGCGCGATTGTTGGCGCGGGCGATTTCGACGCGCAGCTGGAGCAGACCTTCGCCAATATCGACCGGGTGCTGGCCGCTGGCGGCAGCGCGCGCAGCCGCATCGTCAAGGTGACAATCTACCTCACCGACATGGCGAGCTTCCCGAAGATCGTGGAGGCCCGCCGCCGCTATTTCACTGCGCCCTGGCCCGCGGATACGATTGTCGAGGTTCGTTCACTGGCCCTGCCCGAACTGATGGTGGAAATCGACGTGATCGCGGTGGCGGGTTAGCTGTGAGCGGCTGAGGCGAGCGGGAGACGGAAGCGCAGCACGGCGCTATTCGTTAGACTTTGCCCCGGCAAAAGCCCAAGCCTGCGCATTCGGGCATTCCGCCTGCCAGGAAACAGTCATGGCCAAGGGCCAGAAGAAATCGAACCGCGAAGCGCGCAAACCCAAGGCCGAAAAGCCGCCCAAGGGCAATGCGAGCCAGCCGAGCCTCAAGCCGGGAGGGATCAAGGGGCTCGAGCACATGAAGCGGGGGTGATTGGGGAGCCTAACGCTTGGTCAGATTGGCAAGGTCGTCCCGATCCTCGTCGATGATTTCGGCCAAAACCTTCAATGCCATGCTTCTGCGCGCCATTACCTCGCGCGCGACCGCCAACTGGTCGTCAAACTCTGGCTCCGGGCGACGGAGTTCAATTCCCGTCGGCGTAGTGACGACGGACAGGGTTTCCCCGACCTGCGCTCCAAGATGCGCGAGCACCTCCTTGGGCAGGACGACTCCGGCGGAATTGCCGATCCTGGTGATCCTGATCTGGGTGTTCATACGGGCGTGATAGCGAAAATGGGGAGACTAAGGTTTGCCACAGCCTTGCCTTGCGCCCCAACTACTCCCGATCATCGCTCGGGTCATAGCGCGTCACCCACATAGGATAGCCGTCCGGCGACATTACGATATCCGGCGACGGCACAAGGTCGTCGCCTGTCTCGATCCAGCCGCGTCCGTCGCACTTGTCGCAGAAGCAGCGCTTCGAGCGCTAGCTGACCAGATCGAACTCGCGGTTCCACTGGCCATGCCCGGCGCAGACCGGACAGAGCCTGTCCAGATCGCCCCGGCGCGGCTGCACGGGAATGCCGTCGAAGCAATGCGGATCGCCTGGCCCCTGGCAGGTGACGATGCGCTTTTCGTGGGCCATGGCTCAGGGTCGGCAGAGCGGCGGACCGTTGCTTGCTGCTGCGCCCCTTACTCCGCTGCTTCGGCGACTGCGCCTGCGTCGAACGAACAGCTTGTGTCCAACCCGAGCACGTGCGCGGCGCGGCCATTGGCCACCCATGAGCCGATGCAATAGGTGAGATCGACGATCTCCTCGTCGGAATAGACCGCCTTCATCCGCGCCCAGAAGTCCTCGTCCTGCGAGATCTCCCTGGGTGCCGCGCCGAACCCTTCGGCATACTGGATGGCGAGGCGCTCGCGCTCGGAATAGCCCGCCCAATCGCGCCAGTTTTCGACATTGGCGTAGAAATCTTCGCCCGGCACGCCGCCGCGCCGGAACGGCGAGTTTTCAAGGTCGCCGCCAAAGCCCTCGAACATCACCGGAAAATCGCGCCCGGCACGAAAGCCCTGGCAGACCATGCAGCCGTTGATCTGCGCGGTGCGATAGCGCGCCGCCTCGATCTCGCGCAGCGACAGCTTGCTGTGCTGATAGGCAGTGAGGCTGAAGGCGCCCGCCGCGCGCACAATCTCGGGCGCATAGGCGTTGCTCAGGGTCTCGAAAGCTTTGCTGGGATCGCCGGATTGCGGGACGGAAATGCGCATGGTTTCTCTCCTGATGGTGATATTCCTGGCGACAAGTCTGCGCTTTTGCGGCCCGAGTGTAAAGCCGCGCGAGGGTGACACGGGTGACACCCTGTCACCTGCCCTCATCCTCGTAGAACTCGCACAGTTCCGCCATCAGCGCGGCATCGAGAGAGGATGACGGTCCAGCGGAGCAGATTGCATCGATCTCGCCGTGCCCGGCGGGACCCGGATCGCCGACCGGCGCATCGCCAGCCTCGCCCGCCGCGACTTCGGCCACCAGCGCCTCGAACCTTCCGGCGTGGCGCTCGGCCGCGGGCGCGTGCCGCCCCAGCAAGGGCACATTGCCGCGCTGCGTGGACCAGTGCAGCAGCGCCACGGTCAGCCGTTCGTCGAAGCGGCGATAGGAGCCGACCTGCTCGCCCTTGAAGAAGATCGGAACCTCGACGCCGTTCAAGGCCCGCTCGAGCGCGGCATGGGCGAGATTGTCGTAGGAATGATGGAAAGCGACATCCCAGGCGAGATCGAACGCGCGCCCCTTGAGCCGCGAGCGCAGGCGATAAGCCGACTGGCGCGACATGCCGACCGACCGCGCCGCGGCGCTGACCGAATGGGTGGCGGAGAGCTGGCGCAGGAAATCGGCCATTTTCGGGGCAGTCCAGCGATCATGGTGCGGGCGGATTTCGGTGGGGGGTTCGACGGGTTCGGCCGGGACGATGGGGGCTTGCTTTGTCATCCGACAGGATAGGGCATATTTCGGGCGTGTAGGACAGGGGTTTTGGATGGGTATGACCGCTTGCCGTCACTCCGGACTTGCCTACCGTCGAGGCGGGTGATGAGAAGCTCAGCTTCGTAGTTCGATTATGCCGATGGAAGCGTGGATTCTGAAACGATGTCAGCATGGCGAAAAGCCATTCAAACTTTCGTCAGGACTTAGAGCCTGATCCGAAACTAAGTTGAGTAGTATCAGCGGGTTAGCTTGACGCCGTGCCTGATCGTTG
>JBIPOX010000281.1:0-3056 GCA_044378785.1 Novosphingobium sp. | reverse complement strand
GCGCTTCCGCGAGGAGCTGGGCACCACTGGCAAGCCATTCCGGCTGTTCGCGCCGTTCATGCCCGATCTCAATGCCGAACTGATCGCCGAATATGGCGAGCTTGGCGTCACCGACTACATCATCGGCTTTCGCGATCCTTACAAGAACGAGATGGACAGCCAGCCGCTGCAAGAGAAGCTGGACAACCTTGCGATGTTCGCCGACGCTGTGATCGGCAAACTCTGACAACAGACATTCGGAAGCTGGAAGGATGACCTCGAACGCGTTCCCGCACCTGCTCGCGCCGGGCCGGATCGGCACAATGGAGCTGCGCAACCGCATCGCCACCACTGCGATGGGGGTGAGCATGGCCGAGGAAGACGGCTCGGCAGGGGACCGGCTGATCGCCTATCATGAGGAACAGGCCAAGGGCGGCGTCGGCCTGATTATCCTGGGCGCGACCGGCGTCGCCTGGCCGGTTGGCTGCGTCCAGTGGCAGCAGGTCGCGATCTCGGAGGACCGCTTCATCCCGCAGCTGCGCAAGCTGACTGACCGGGTCCACCTGCACGGCGCCAAGATCGCGGCGCAATTGCACATGGGCGGGCTGGTCGCCGGATATTCCTTTGCCCAGTGGGGACATCCGCTGTGGACGGCTTCAATCCCACCGATGCCCAAAGGCAATTTTGCCCAGTATTTCATGCCGCATGAGCTGGTCGGGATGGCCGGGCTGGCCAATCCCGAGATCAAGATTGTCGACAAGGCCGATCTCGAACTGCTGGTCAGCCAATTCGCGCAAGGCGCGCGCCGCGCGATCGAGGCCGGGTTCGACGGCGTCGAGATTCACGGCGCGCACGGCTATATCATCTCCAATTTCCTCTCGCCCGCCGGCAACACCCGCACCGACGAATATGGCGGCAGCCGCGAGAACCGGGCCAGGCTGTTGCGCGAGATCGTCGAGGCCGTGCGTGCCGAGGTCGGCCCCGACTTCCCGATGTGGGTCAAGCTCGACCTGCGCGAGGAGGGACGCGAGAACGGCCTCACTCTCGAGGACGCGATATTCAACGCCCGGGTCTGCGAAGCAGCCGGGGCCAATGCCATCACCTGCTCGGCCAGCCACGAGACTGGCGATGCCAAGCTGCATACCCAGTCGCACACTCCCCACCAACCGGCACTCAACCTGCCGGGGGTCGCCGAAGTGAAGAAGGCGGTCTCGATCCCGGTGATCGGCTCGGGCCGGGTCGAACCCGAAGTGGGCGACCGGGCAATCGGCAATGGCGAAACCGATTTCATCACGATGGGCCGCAAGCTGCTGGCCGACCCGCACCTGCCGCGCAAGCTGACCGAGGGCAAGCCCGACGAAGTGCGTCCGTGCATCTATTGCTACACCTGCATCAGCTCGATCTACATCGGGGTCGATGCGCGCTGCTCGATCCGGCCAGAGACCGGGCGCGAGTTCGAGGGCGGCCCCGCGCCTGCCGAAACGCCGCGCCACGTGGTCGTGATCGGTGGTGGCCCGGGCGGGATGGAATCGACCCGCCGCCTTACCGAACTGGGCCACAAGGTGACCCTGATCGAAGCGGGAGAGCGGCTGGGCGGCACTTTGCGCTTTGCTGCGCTCGCCTATGAGCCCAATGAGCGGCTGCTCAACTGGCTGACCCGCGCGGTCGAGGAATCGACAGCCGACGTGCGGCTCTCGACCGAGGCGACGCCCGAGCTGATCGCCTCGCTCAAGCCCGATGCAGTGATTGTCGCCACTGGCGCGGTGCGCGACATGCCCGACATTGCCGGCGCGCATCACGACCACGTGCTGTCAGGCGACGATCTGCGCAAGATGATGTTCGGCGAGAGCTCCGAAGAGCTCAAGCGCAAGACCAGCCTGTTCACCCGTCTTGCCACCAAGGTCGGCGCGGCAACCGGCGCTTCGGCCAATATCGACCTGGTGCGCAAGGCTACCCACGCCTGGATGCCGCTGGGTGACAAGGTCGTGATCGTCGGCGGCGAGCTGGTCGGGCTGGAGCTTGCCGACTTCCTGCAGGAGCGTGGCCGCAGCGTCACTGTCGTCGACGAGATCCAGCCATTTGGCACCGGGCTGACCGTGCTGCGCCGGATGCGCCTGATCCCTGAACTGGAAGAGCACGGCGCACGACTGGCACAGGGCGCGCGCGACATCGCGATCGGCAAGGACGCAGTCACCTGGACCGATGCCGAAGGCGCAGCGCAATCCGCCGCTTGCGATACGGTCATCGTCGCCAAGGGCGCGCATGGCGACACGAGCCTGGCCGATGCGCTGAGCGCGGCAGGCCACCAGGTTCACACCGTGGGCGACGCCAATGGCGTTGGCTACATCGAAGGCGCAATGTGGGGCGCGGCAAAGGCCGTCGCCGAAATAGCAAGAGAGAAGGCAGAAGCGGCATGATTCTCAAGGACAAGGTTGTCATCATCACTGGCGCTGGCCCGGGCATGGGCCAGGCTATGTGCCACGGCGCAGCGGCGGAAGGTGCCAAGGTGGTCGTCACTGCGCGCTCGCAGGACCGGATCGATGCCATCGTCGCCGAAATCACTGCCAATGGCGGCGAGGCGATCGCGGTGCCGGTCGATGTCTCGAAGATGGAAGATTGCCAGGCCTGCGCCAAGGCCACGCTCGACAAGTGGGGCCGGATCGACGGCCTCGTCAATTCGGCCTATTTCCACCCTGACTGGAAACCGCTCGAGCATCATTCAATCGAGGAACTGACTACCGCTTTCGACGTGATCGCGACAGGCGCGCTGCGCATGACCCAGTCGGTCCTGCCCGCGATGCGCGCGCAAGGGTCCGGCTCGATCGTCAATGTCTCGACACTGGCCTCGCGCAAGCCCTACCCCAATGAGGGCGGCTATGCGATGGCCAAGTCCGCGCTCAACCAGATGACGCGGCACATGGCAGTCGAACTGACCGGCAGCGGTATCCGCATCAACACCACCGCGATGGGCTGGCTGTTGGGCGCGCCGCTGGAATCGATGTTCAAGTCGATGGGCGACGCAGGCGAGGCTTTCCGCAAGCAGCGCGAATCCGAAGTGCCGATTGGCCACATCCCGC
>JBIPOX010000280.1:0-3059 GCA_044378785.1 Novosphingobium sp. | reverse complement strand
ATGCGGCAGCCCACCATCCCTTCGCACGCCCCGCGCGCGCGCCTGTCTTGCGACGGCTAGCGCGCGGGTAAGAGCGCGCTCATGCCTTGGCGGGGGTCGCGGCCGGCTTGGCGGCCGGAGCAGCCGAGGCGGTGAGCTGCGGCTTGACGAGGCCATTCGATGCGATGTTGGCGAGCACCGAGCTGGAGAAGCCGGTCAGCCTACCAGCGATATCCTTGTTGCGCGCCTGCAGGTAGTTGTAGGCGAGCACGGCAGGAACCGCGACGAGCAGCCCGATCGCGGTCATGATCAGCGCCTCACCAACCGGGCCGGCGACCTTGTCGATCGAGGCCGAGCCGCTGAGGCCGATCGCGATCAGTGCATTGTAGATGCCGACCACGGTGCCGAACAGGCCGATGAACGGCGAGGTCGCGCCGACGGTGGCGAGGAACGGGAGGCCACCGGCTAGCTTGGCGTTGATCGAGGCTTCAGAACGCGCCAGCGAGCTATGCAGCCAGTCGTGGCGTTCGGTCTCATCGACCAGCTTGCTGGCCTGCTCTTCGGCAGCCAGGCCATCGTCGACGATCTGGCGCCATGCACCGTTCTTGTCGAGCTTGCTCGCCCCTTCGCGCATCGAACCGGCCTTCCAGAAGGCATCAAGGCCGCTGAACTGCTTCATCACCTTGGACTGTTCCATCCACTTGATGAACAGGATGTAGAAGGAGCCGAAAGACATCACCACCAGGATGGCGAGCGTGATCAGACCCACCCAGTTGGGCTTTCCGCCAGGAAACAACGCGTCCTTGAAGCCAAAGGACTTCTGAGGGGCGGCGTCTGCCGCTGCGGCAAGAATTTCAACGATCAGCATGCGTGTATTCCTCTTTGAAAGATTAAACCAAGAACTGGCGCTGCAATCCCCTGCGCGGCGCCGTTGAACGAATGACTACTCCGGAATGACCCAGCGAACCCGATTGGAATAGGTGCTCTGTACCGGCACCCCTGCATCCATCGCCGGCCGGAACCGGGCCCGGCGCCTGACGTTGTCGCAGGTCGCCTGATCCAGATCGGCATGGCCGCTTGAGCTGGTGATCTGGCAATCGGACACGCGGCCTTCGGTATCGATCGTAAGCCGGAACCCGGTCGTGCCAGCGCGCTCTTCGCGCAGTGCCCGCGATGGATAGTCGTTGGTCGTGGCCCAGCTTGCCGGGTTGCCGCGTGGTTGCGCCTGCTGCGTCGGCCCCTTGGGTGGCGGCGGAGCCGGAGCTGGCGGCGCCAGAACGATCGGTGCAGGCGGAGGAGGCGTTGCCACCGTCTCGATCTGCGGTGGCCTGGTGGAGACGTCAATCTTCACTGGCGGCGCAACAGGTGGCGGCGGCATGTCTACCTTCTTGGGAGGCGGGGGAGGCTCTTCCTCTTTCTTGACCTCTTCCTCGATGTCGACAGTGGTAACCCGCTTGATCACCTTCTGGAGGCCTTCGGCAGCCAGACCCGTGACGAGACCGTAACCGAGCAGGACGTGCAGGATCGCCACGACGACCAGGGCGACCAGCCTGTTGCTGCTCATTTTTTGCTCAGCGTAAGCCATTCAGTCCAATCACTCCATTCAACGAACCGGGCTACGGCCCGGCAGTTCCTGTATCCTGAGGCGACGCGCCGAGCCGGCGGTGCCAAATTTTCCTGATACGCGCCGCGACCCAAATCCCAGTCCGCGATCCAGCGTGTATCACAAGGTATTGCGAAAGCCTCGATGGTTACCTTGGCCCCGTTCGCGCCAAGCTTTAGCGACGATAATTGGCCCGTGCAACGCATTATCGGCTGCCGAAATAGTTCAGAGTCAATTCAGCCGGACGGCCCTTATCGTGGCAAATACACAGTCTGTCGCGAGTGGTCTTTTTGGGCTAGAACACGCGGAAATCCAAGGAACTCTTTGGCCTATGAACCTGCTCACACGTCGCCCCCTCGGCCTTGTCCTTGCGGCCTGCGGGCTTGCTGGCGGCATGCTGCAAATTGCGTATGCGCAATCGCCCATGCCGGTCTCGCCCACCTATTCCGACCTTGCCGATCTTGCCGATTCGGCTGGCCTTGTCATCCACGTCTCGGTGCGCAGCCTGGCGCGGGTCAAGGATGAACGCGCGCCTGGCCTGCGATCGGGCGACGGCCGCTTCTACGTCAAGGCAAAGACCCGGGCCTTGCTGTTCGGCGCCCAGGGCGTAGGCGATGCGCTTGGCTACCTCGTCGATCTGCCGCTCGATTCGCGGGGCAAGCCGCCGCTGGTCAAGAAGCAGGACATGCTTGTTTTCGCGCGGACCATTCCCTCGCGACCCGGCGAGCTGCAGCTGGTCGGCCGTCAGGCGCAAGTCCGCTACAGCGATGCCACGGTCGCCCGACTGCGTCCGATCCTTGCCGAGCTTGCCGGACCCGACGCGCCTCCGCCGGTCACCGGGGTTCGCGAGATCATCCATGTCGAAGGTGACCTTGCCGGATCGGGCGAGACCCAGATCTTCCTGTCGACCGCCGACAATTCGGCTGCTTCAATTACCGTGCGCCGCCAGCCGGGCCGCGCCGCAGACTGGGGCGTCTCCTTTTCGGAGCTGGTCGCCGAGGCGGGACGCAAACCGGCAGCGAACACGCTCACCTGGTACCGGCTGGCCTGCTTCCTGCCAAACACCCTGCCGTCGCGCCTCAACCTTTCGGAAAGCGCTGTGGCGCGCCAGCAGGCGATTGCCGACTATCGCCTGGTGCTGGGCGATCTCGGCCCCTGCCAGCGCACGCTGCAACCCTGAGCGAAACGCACCGCAAGCCTCTGGCCAATCGGGCCCTGCTGGATTAGGTGCCTGCGCCTGAAGGGAGCACCATGGCTGAACCGCTCAAGATTGCCCTCGCTGGCCTCGGCACTGTCGGAACCGGCGTCATTCGCGTGATCGAAACCAATGCGGCGCTGATTGCGCGCCGCGCCCGGCGTCCGATTGTGATCAGCGCGGTAAGCGCACGCGACCGGACCAAGGATCGCGGCGTCGATTTGTCGCGCTACGCCTGGCAGGATGATTTCACTGCGATGGCCGCGCGCGAGGATGTCGACG
>JBIPOX010000279.1:0-3061 GCA_044378785.1 Novosphingobium sp. | reverse complement strand
ACACGCCGGGTCATATCGTGTTCCATCACGCCCCGTCGCGCTTCGCGATTGTCGGCGATGTGCTGTTCCAGGGCTCGATCGGACGCACCGATTTTCCCCGCGGCAATCACGCGCAGCTGATCGAATCGATCACCGGCAGGCTCTGGCCGCTGGGCGACGAGACAACCTTCGTGCCGGGGCACGGCCCGATCAGCACCTTTGGCCAGGAACGCGCGACCAACGCCTTCGTCAGCGATCGGGTGTTGGGCGTAGGGTAGGAAGCGAGGCTACATCACGCCAGTTGCAATCAGGACCGCGACAATCGCCAGGCCCAGCATAACCAGCAAGGTCGAGGCGATGCCGATACCGCGCAACTTGCTCATCTCGGCGCTATCCATGCCGATCCCATGCAGGACCCGGCCCAGCATGTAGAGCGCGCCAACAATCGCCAGCCACTGGCCGCCCTTGCCAGTCATTTCGATCACGGCAATCAGGATCAGGACGATCGGCGTATACTCGATGAAGTTCGAATGCGCCCGCATCCGGCGGATCAGCGTTGCGCTGCCACCATCGCCGTGCAGGATCTTCTCTGCTGCGCGAATTTGTCCGCAGCGTATGCCGAGCCAGAAATTTATCACCGCCGCAGCGGCCGCCAGGCTCAAGGTTGTTTGCAAGATCATGGTATTCGTCCCCTCCATATGAAGACCAGCATCTTGCGTCAGGTGCAGACGGGTTGCAACATGCACGGAATCGGTTATAGGCGCGCCTTCACACCGCCGGCCGGAAGTGCCCGGCGGTTTTTTCGCATTGACCGGAATATACAGGAACAGGTGCCGAGATGGCTGTCCCCAAAAGAAAAGTTAGCCCATCGCGCAGGGGCATGCGCCGTAGCCATGACGCGCTCAAGCCCGAAGCGTTTCACGAGTGTTCCAATTGCGGCGAGCTGAAGCGGCCGCATAACCTGTGCCTGGCCTGTGGCCATTACAACGGGCGCGAAATCATCGCGGTCGGGCTCTAAGCCCGCGCAGACCGGACGAGCACGAAGCATGAGCCTGCCGCGTATCGCTGTCGATGCGATGGGCGGCGACGGGGGCGTGCGCGTAATGGTAGAAGGCGCAGCGCTTGCGCATGCGCGTCATCAACGTTTCAGTTTCCTGCTGATCGGTGACGAGACGCAGATCATGGCCGCGCTCGACGCGCATCCCGACCTGCGCAAGGCCTGCGAAGTCCTCCACGCTCAAGACACAATCTCCGGTGACGAAAAGCCGAGCCAGGCTTTGCGCCGCGCCAAGACCACTTCTATGGGCATGGCGATCGAGGCAGTGAAATCAGGCGCGGCTGGAGCGGCAGTTAGCGCTGGCAATACCGGCGCGCTGATGGCGATCGCCAAGCTCGCCTTGCGCACCATGCCGGGAATTGACCGGCCAGCGCTAGCGGCGCTGCTGCCGACATTGGGCGACAACGACCTGGTCATGCTCGATCTGGGCGCCAACACCGAATGCGATGCACGCAACCTGGTCGAATTCGCGGTGATGGGCGCAGCCTATTCGCGCGTGGCGACTGGCCGGGCATCGCCACGGGTACGTCTGCTCAATATCGGTACCGAAGAGATCAAGGGCACTGATGTGCTCCAATCGGCAGCAGCCGTGCTGCGCCGGGCAGAAACCGACCTCTCGATGTCTTTCGACGGTTATGCCGAAGCCGACATCCTCGGCAGCGGCCAATTCGACGTCGTCGTTACCGATGGCTTTTCAGGCAATATCGCGCTCAAGGCAGTCGAAGGCACGGCAAAATTCGTTGCCGATCTGCTGAAGCGCAGCTTCACCAGTTCCTTGCGCTCGAAATTCGGGTTCCTGATTTCGCGTCCGGCGACAGAACTGTTGCGCCATCATCTTGATCCCAACAACCATAACGGCGCAGTGTTCCTTGGGCTCAATGGCATTGTCGTCAAGAGCCACGGCGGCGCGAGCGCGCTGGGCGTCGCCAATGCCGTCACCGTGACCGCGCGACTGCTCGAAGAGGGCGTGACCGAACGGATCAAGGCAGATCTTGCGACGATCGCGATGGACGATCTGCGGCGCACCGCGAACGGAGCCGTCGGCGCATGACCGTGCGATCGGTGCTGATCGGCACGGGCTCGGCCCTGCCCAAACGTGCGGTATCCAATGCCGAACTGGCCGAAACCCTCGACACCAGCGACGAGTGGATCGTTGAGCGCACCGGCATCCGCAACCGCTATATCGCGGGTGACGATGAGACCACTGTCACCTTGGCTACCGAGGCGGCACGCAAGGCCATGGCAGTGGCAGGAGCCGAGCCGGGCTCGATTGACCTCATCATTCTGGCCACGGCAACCCCGGACCAGACATTTCCGGCCTCTGCAACGCAGGTGCAGGACGCATTGGGCTGCAACGGTTGCATAGCTTTTGACGTTGCGGCGGTGTGCTCAGGCTTTCTTTATGCGGTTGGCGTTGCCGACGCGATGATCCGGACGGGTAGTGCGCGCCGGGCGCTGGTGGTCGGTGCCGAGACCTTCAGCCGCATTCTCGACTGGGAAGACCGGTCGACCTGCGTGCTGTTCGGAGACGGTGCCGGAGCGATCCTGCTCGAAGCGAGCGAGCAAGCTGGGGAACAGCCACGCGGCATTCTGGCGACCAAGCTTCACGCAGACGGAGCGCACAGTCAGCTGCTATATGTCGATGGCGGACCTTCAACGACCAAGACGGTCGGCCATCTGCGGATGAAGGGACGCGAAGTGTTCCGCCATGCTGTGGTCAATTTGTCGCAGGTACTGGGCGAGGTTTTGTCCGACGCCGGCCTCGAGACGAACGACATCGACTGGCTGGTGCCGCATCAGGCCAATGCGCGCATCCTCGAAGCTACTGCCAAGAAGCTCGACATGCCGCGCGAAAAGGTTGTGATAACGGTCGACCGGCATGCCAACACCTCGGCCGCCTCGGTGCCGCTGGCGCTCGATACCGCCATTCTCGATGGCCGGATCAAGCCTGGCGATCTTGTCATGCTCGAAGCCATGGGTGGCGGTTTCACTTGGGGAGCGAGCCTGATCCGTATCTAGGAATTG
>JBIPOX010000277.1:0-3062 GCA_044378785.1 Novosphingobium sp. | reverse complement strand
AGCACCGAACTGCGTTCCGCGCCTGCCTATTTCGCCACGGCGTCCTCGCGGCCGATCGCCGAGATTGTCGATGACAAGACCGCTGCCATCTACGAGTTGGGCCTGCCGTGGCTC
The DNA here is from genome assembly GCA_044378785.1 of Novosphingobium sp. GTDB lineage: Bacteria > Pseudomonadota > Alphaproteobacteria > Sphingomonadales > Sphingomonadaceae > Novosphingobium. Next base: position 2,948 of record JBIPOX010000277.1, on the reverse strand, counting down.
CAGCTCTCGCCGATCGGAGCAATCGATTCGGCCGAGCAGACCCGGTTTTCCAAGGGGCTGGTCGATCTCAAGCAGCGCGGCGGGCTTTACCGCGAGTCCGCCAAGGGCGTCTCGGTGAAGGAGCAGGTGCTCTACCAGGCGCGTATCTTCCTGCCCTCAAGCGTGCCGACCGGAACCTATACCGCTGAGACTTTCGCCATTGCGAAGGGCAGGGTCGTCGCTTCGGCGAGCGCTGAGGTCGAGGTGCGCAAACTGGGCTTCGAGCGCGCGATTGCCGGCTTCGCAGAGGATCAACCGTTCTTCTACGGTACTATCACGGTTCTGCTCTCGGTGCTGATGGGCTGGATGGCTGGACGCTTTTTCGCTCTGGTTTGAAGGCACTTATCGCAATCTTAACCTTGTCGCCGTATCGCTTTGCTCGTCCCCAAGAAGTTTTATTGGACGTTGTCGATGACCGATATGCGCGCAACCGGGTTTGACCATGCTGCGGAATTCGCAAGCGAAATCCCGTCTGAAATGGAGGCTGCTGCCCTTGTCGAGAACGCTCGCGAGCCGATCGGCATGGTCCTCGAAATCGGCGGTGCGGGAAGCGAGATCGCGCTCGACCTGCAGCGCCTGACCGATTGTGCGAATGACAGCGATCCCTCGGTCGCACTGGCCTGACAGGTTGGCAGCCAGGTCAAGATCCGCGTCGGCGGCGCCTGGCTTCTGGCCAGCGTGCGCCGCCAGAAGCAGGACAACGCGACGCCGGGCGGCGTGCTCGCCACGGTCGACTTTCTCGGCGAGGGCCAGCAGGAGCGGCTGACCGGGCGCATTCACAGTTTCCGCCGCGGTGTGACTGGCTATCCGATCCCCGGTGCCTATGTCTATCCGGCGACCAGCGCCGACCTGCGCCAGATCTATGCCTCTGACGGGCGCACCAGCATCGAGATCGGCAATGTCTATCCGACCCGCGACATCCGCGCCGGGCTTTATGTCGATGCCCTGCTTGGCAAACATTTTGCACTGCTCGGCTCGACCGGCACCGGCAAATCGACCAGTGCTGCGCTGATCCTCCACCGGATCTGCGACTTTGCCCCCGAAGCCCATGTCGTGATGATCGACCCTCACGGCGAATATGGCACTGCATTCCGCAATTCGGGCATGATCCTCGACGTCTCCAACCTGCAGATGCCCTACTGGCTGATGAACTTCGAGGAGCATTGCGAGGTCTTTGTCACCAATCGCGGCACTGACCGGCAGGAAGACGAGGAAGTCCTCGCCAAGTGCCTGCTCGATGCGCGGATGAAAAACCGCATGGCAGAACAGTACGGCAAGGTGACCGCGGATGCGCCGGTTCCCTATCTGCTTTCCGACCTCTCCACGATCATCCAGAACGAGATGGGCAAGCTCGACAAGGGGCGCACGGCCGCGCCCTATATGCGGCTCAAGTCCAAGATCGACGAGATCAAGACCGATCCGCGCTACCAGTTCATGTTCTCGGGCATGCTGGTTACCGACACCATGGCCGAATTCATCGCCAAGGTGTTTCGCCTGCCTTCGCGCGGGAAGCCGATCTCGATCATCGACGTCTCCGGCGTGCCGTCGGAAATCACCAGCACCGTTGTAGCGGTGCTTTCACGCCTGATCTTCGATTTCGCGATCTGGGGCCGCGAGGAAAAGACCCGCCCGATCCTGCTGGTTTGCGAAGAAGCACACCGCTATGTGCCCAACGAGCGCAATGCCGATGGTTCTTCGGTAGGCAAGATCCTCTCACGCATCGCCAAGGAAGGCCGCAAGTACGGCATCTCGCTGGGCCTGGTGACTCAGCGCCCCTCCGACCTTGCCGAAGGCGTACTGTCGCAATGCGGCACGATCATCGCGATGCGCCTCAACAACGATCGCGACCAGTCGTTCGTCAAGGCAGCGATGCCCGAAGGCAGCCGCGGCTTTCTCGACGCCATTCCGGCGCTGCGCAACCGCGAATGCATCATCGTCGGCGAGGGTGTCTCGATCCCGATCCGCGCGACTTTCGACGATCTCGAGGAGTTCAAGCGCCCGGCCTCGGAGGATCCCTCGTTCAGCCAGCTGTGGTCGCACTCGGGCGGCGAGGAAGAAATGGTTGGTCGCACCGTCCAGCGCTGGCGCGCGGGCGGGCGTTAAGCCAACTGCTGTTCCAGCCCCATTCTGCGCCGCCATGATCCGCGCGACCAGGCCAGCCAGGTGAGCAGCGCTGCCATCCCTGCGCCGAAATTGAACGACAGCCACAGCGCGTCTGGCCCCAGCGTCGGGTAAAGCAGGAAGTAAAAGCCGAGCCGTGCCGCATAGAGCGAAAAGCCGCTTATCAGGAGCGAGATCACGACCACGCCATAGCTGCGCAGCACCCCGACCATGACCATCATCAGCGCGTGCAGGACATAGGACCAGCTCGACATCAGCTGGATGTGTTGGGCCAACGGGATGGCATGGCTGTCTGCGCCGAGGAACAGCGCGAGGATCGGATCGGCCAGTGCGACCAGCAGCAGCAGCAGCGCGACGGTCAGGACCAGCGCGACGCCCAGCCCGGCATGGGTCACCTGGTTGACCCGGTCATGGCGTCCGGCGCCGATGTTCTGCGCGGCCATCGCGCTCACCGCAACCGAGACCGCCATGGCCGGCATCTGGATATAGTTCCACACCTGCACCATCGCGGCATAGGCCGCTGCGGTCAGCGCGCCCTCGCGATTGACCAGACCGACCATGACCAGGGTCGAGGACGAAGAGATCATCATCATCGCTCCCATCGGCAGGCCCTTGCGCACGACATAGGCGAGCTCGTCAGGGACGGTGAGGAGATGAGCGAACTCGCGCCCGCGCAGGCGCAGCGGCTGGTCGCGCCAGTAGACCCACACCACCATCGCGAGCGCCCCGATCAGGTTGGCCAGCGACATGGTCAGCGCCGAGCCGGTAATGCCGAGCGCGGGGAAGGG